>NZ_JBNNVU010000001.1:0-227417 GCF_050280705.1 Pseudomonas sp. NPDC089530
GAAGAAGGTGTGATCGGCGCCGAAATTGCGCGCCGCCCGCGCCTCGGCTTCCGCCAGGGGCCCGGTGTGGTCGACCTTGTTTTCCATGGCGCCCATGTTGAAGTCGTTGACCGCGACGATCATGAAGATGTCCAGGTCGTACTCGCGGCCGTAGGTTTCTTCGTCCCAGCGCATGGACTTCTTCAGGCTGGTCATGGCGTGCTGGCACTTGTCGATGTTTTCCGGCTCGACGTAGATGCGCAGCGCCACCTCGCGCTGGTTCAGGGTGGTGAAGCTGTCCTCGACGCACCACAGGTCCCCCGCCACCAGGGCGAACAGGTAGGCCGGCTTCATGAACGGGTCTTCCCAGGTCGCCCAGTGCCGGCCGTCTTCCCCCGGCCCGCTGGCGATCGGGTTGCCGTTGGACAACAGCACCGGATAGCTGTGCTGCTCGGCCACCACGGTAGTGGTGAACTTGCTCATCACATCCGGGCGGTCGAGGTAGTAGGTGATCTTGCGAAAGCCTTCGGCCTCGCACTGGGTGCAGAACATGCCGCTGGATTTGTACAGGCCTTCCAGGGCGGTGTTGCTTTCCGGGTGGATGCGCACGCTGGTGTCGACGGTGAAGGATTCACTCGCCGGCTGCAGGACCAGGTGATTGGCGCTCAACTGGTACTCGGCGGCTGTCAGCTCACGGTCGCCCAGGGCCACCGACAGCAGCTCCAGCTGCTGGCCGTCGAACACCAGCGGTGGCAGCCCCGCGCCGTTTTCCAGAGCGCGGGCCGGGTTGCGGCGCATCACCAGTTGCGCATGGACCAGGCTGTGGTCCTCGAACAACTCGAAGGTCAGGTGCGTTTCGTCGATCAGGTACTCGGGGGCCTGATAGTCCTTCAGGTAAATCATCTTCGGTTGTTCGGTGCGCATGGGTCGAATCCTTCTACTGATGCACGGCGAGCTGATAGGCCGTGTATTTACGAATATTGATCACGCCGGTATCGAAGATCAGGTACTGGCCCTTGATCCCCAGCAACGTGCCTTCGGCAATCGGGTTCTTGTCCAGGTTGAAGCTGACGATCTTGGCCGGGTACTGCTCGACCGGGTAGCGGATCTCGATAGGCTCGACATCGGTCACCGGCTGAATCGCCTGCAGGCCGAAGCGGTCCTGCAAGGCACGCAGGCCATCGGCACAGGCGGCGAACAGCTGGTCGCGGACCTGCACCAGGTCCACCGGCTCGGCATCGCCCTTGAGCAAGGCGCGCCAGTTGGTCTTGTCGGCCACCTGGGTGCGGAACAGGTCCTCGACGAAGCCGGACTGCTGACGGGTCGCCACGCGCATGATCGGCAGCGCCTGGCTGGCGCCCTGGTCGAGCCAGCGGGTGGGCAACTGGGTGGCGCGGGTGATGCCGACCTTGATCCCCGACGAATTGGCCAGGTACACCACATGGTCGGTCATGCAGAACTGCTCGCCCCAGGACGGCTCGCGGCAGGTGCCGGCGTCGTAGTGGCAGCGTTCCGGGCTCATGATGCAGACATCACACTGGGCCAGCTTGGTCATGCACGGGTAGCAGTAACCCTGGCTGAAGCTGGTCTTGGTCTTGCGCCCACAATGGCTGCAGTGGATCGCGCCCAGGTACTCCAGGCGCAGGGTGCTGCCGATCAACGGGTTGACCGGCACCTCGGTGTCGCCAAGGCGAAAAGCGTACTGCACATCCGCCCCGTCCAGGCGCGCCGACATTTTACTGATGGAGCCACGGCCGATCTCGATCAATGGATGGCATCCGACTTGAACAGGATGTTCGGCACTTCGATCGACTTCGAGGCGCACTCCTGCGGGCCCATGTAGCCGGTGCGCTGGTCTTCGGGCAGGTTCTGCATTTCCCAGGCGATCATCGCCTGCAGGGACAGCTCGCGCTGCTCGGCGGTGAGCTTGCGGCCATCGGACCATTTACCGATTTCCACCGCCAGTTTCAGGCTCTGGTAGATGTCCGGGGTGATGTTTTCGATCATTTCGACAAAAGACGACATAAGCGGTCTCCAGCATTAGAGGGCCAGTTTACGGCGACTGTACAAGCCGCCCAACAAACCGGTGAGGCATCCGACGAGCAACCCGCCGACATGGGCGGCGTTGGCGATTTGGCCGAAGCCGATCATCGAGATCAGCCCCGACAGACAGATCAGCAACCACACCAGCATCATCACCAGAACCCCGCGAGGCAGGCGATACGCTGGGTTCGGCGACAGCAACTGGTAGATCCAGCAATGCCCGAGCAGGCCATACAGCACGCCGGACAGGCCGCCGAACAGGCTCGGCCCGCTGAACAGGTATTGTGCGTAGTTCGACACCAGGCTGAACAGCAGCGTCAGGCCCAGCAGGTTGATGCTGCCCTGGCGCAGCTCGACGCGCCGCCCCAGCTCCCAGTACCACATGCCGTTCATGGCGATGTGCAGGAAGCCGAAGTGGATCAGCATCGGCGTGACCAGGCGCCACCACTGCCCCGCCGCCAGGCTGTCGGCCAGGGGCGTGAACTGGATGTAGTCGCCGACCACGCGGAATTCGAGGAAGGTCAGCCAGCGCAGGGTGCCGAGGTTTTCCCCGAGCAGGGTCAGGCCGGCCACGATCAGGCTCAGCAGCAGGATCAGCGCGGTGGCCGGGCTGTGGCGCAGTTGCTCGACGAAACCCGGACGGCGCATGGCGGCACCGGCCTCGGGAATGTCCAACTGCTGCTCGGGGTCGCCCGCCGGGAAGCGTTCGTACAACGAACGCACGTCCTCGCTGATGGCGTCCGGCACCCAGAGCACCTGCTCCCCCGCCTCTTCGCTGACCCGGTGCGGCACCTGCATGCGCTGCAGGAGTTTGACGAAACCGCTCAGGTCCACGCTCAACGGCAGACGCAATACCGCCACGGCACTCATTGCACGACCTCCGGCCGCTCGACATCGACCCAGACGAATTTATGCGGGTCCAGGCGGGTTTCCTGGTCCAGGCGATAGGCCACCAGCTTGCCGTAGAGCACCGCGCTGTAGTCCAGGCAGGCCAGGTTCGAACGGATCGGCGCCGGCTTGCCGCTGCGCCAGTAATGGCCGACGAACAGCATCGGTTCGTCGACGCCATAGCGCAGCAGGTTGTTTTTCTCGGCCGAGGAC
The DNA here is from genome assembly GCF_050280705.1 of Pseudomonas sp. NPDC089530. Taxonomy (NCBI): domain Bacteria; kingdom Pseudomonadati; phylum Pseudomonadota; class Gammaproteobacteria; order Pseudomonadales; family Pseudomonadaceae; genus Pseudomonas; species Pseudomonas sp. NPDC089530. The sequence continues at coordinate 3,124 of NZ_JBNNVU010000001.1, forward strand.
AGCGGCGTACGGGCCACCGGCTCGGGCAGCGCATCGGGCTGGAACACGATGTCGCCGTAGGTCTGCGGGTTGTCTTCCCAGAACTTGGTGCGGAAGAACGAACGGGTCAGGCCGTCGCCACTGGTCATGGTCAGGCCATGGGGCAGGCGCATGTCGGTGCCGCGCAGCAGGCGGTCGAACACGGTGTTGGCGAAACTGCCGGGCACCGCCGAGGCCTGGAGGAAGTGCTCGTCGATGTAGCCGTCGGGGTACTGCGCCCGCAGCGGCTCGATCAGGCTGGCGTCCCAGCAGGCGTGCACCACGCGAAAACGCCCGGCGTCGACGAACAGCGGCATCTGGTAGAACCAGGCCAGGAAGTCGTGCCAGTCGCCGGGATGCTGCTCGAATTGCGCCAGGGTCTCGTGGATCAGCCGGGCATGGCGCGGCGTGTGTTCGCGCACGAACCGCTGGCCGCTGCCGGGCGGCGCCGGGGTGGTCCAGCCCAGGGCGTTGAACTCATGGTTGCCCATGATGCACAGCGCCTGGCCAGCCTCGGCCATGTCATGGACGATGTGCAGGGCTTCGCGGATTCGCGGGCCGCGGTCGATGATGTCGCCGAGGAACACCGCCATGCGCGACGGGTGCCGCCAGACGCCGCCCTGCTTGTGATAACCGAGCCGGTCCAGCAAGTGTTCAAGGGTCAGGGCGCAACCGTGAACGTCACCGATCAGGTCGTAACTTCGCGCGGGATCGAGCATCAGTCGCCTCCACCACCCAGACGACTGCCCCAGCCGAGCTTGGTCCGGCAGACCTCGTAATAGTTGTGGTCCAGCGGATGGATCAGGCGCAGTTTCTGCGCCTTCTTGCTCACGGTGATGGTGTCACCGGGGGCACAGGTGAAATGGTTCTGCCCGTCGCAGGAAACCTGCGGGTAGATCTGCATATCCTTGGACACGACGATTTTCAGCTCGCTGTTGCCATCGACCACGATCGGCCTTCCCGACAAGGTATGGGGGTACATCGGCACAATCACAATGGCGTCGAGCTTGGGATGCATGATCGGCCCGCCGGCGGACAAGGCGTAGGCCGTGGAGCCGGTGGGCGTGGCGACGATCAGGCCGTCGGCCTTCTGGCTGCAGACGAACTGGCCGTCGATGTAGATCTCGAACTCGATCATCCGCGTCGACTTGCCCGGGTGCAGCACCACATCGTTCAGTGCGTCGCCCTGGCCGATGGCCTCGGCGTGGCGGCGGACTTCGGCCTGCAGCAGGAAACGGTTTTCCACCAGGTAGTGGCCGTCGAGGACTTCGGCGACCTTGACCTCCAGCTCGTCCGGACGGATGTCGGTGAGAAAGCCCAGGCTGCCGCGGTTGATCCCCAGCACCGGGATGTTATGCCGCGCCAGCGCCCGGGCCGCGCCCAGCAGGCTGCCGTCGCCGCCGACCACTATGACCATGTCGCAGACTTCGCCGAGCAGCTTGCGCGACGAGGTTTGCAGGCCGTGGCCGGGCAGGACTTCGGCGATGGTGTCTTCGAGGATCACATGCAGGTGGCGCGCGAGCAGAAACTTTTTCAGTCGGCGAACTGTGTCCAGCACCTGGGAACTGCCCAGGCGACCGATAATGCCGATATTGCGAAATTGCTCCATGGGGCTCCTGCAGGGTTCGGGACGGGCAAAGCAGAGATTATGGGCGAAAGCCGGCCATAGACAAAATCCTTTCAGCCGCGACGTTAGGCGCTATGCTCGCTGAATGATCCTGTTCCCCGGCTTGCTCGACCTCCCCCGCCAGTTGCGCCACCCCGAAGTGCGCGACCTGGCCTGGGTCGTCCTCGCACCGCCGATGCTCGACGAAACACCCTGGCCGCAGCGCCATCCGCTGGCCGGCAGCGACTGGGTCCAGGCGCCGCAACGGCTCGAACATTGGCTGCGCCAGCTGGACCAGGACAGCCGCCCCCTGCACCGCTGGCTGGCCCTGGGGCCGACAAAACGCCTGGGCCTCTATTACGAACGCCTCTGGCAATTTGCCGTACAACACGCCCCCGGCGTCGAGCTGCTGGCGGCGAACCTGCCGATCCGCCGCGCCGGCCACACCCTGGGCGAGCTGGACCTGCTGCTGCGCGACCGCGATGGCATTCACCACCTGGAACTGGCGATCAAGCTCTACCTCGGCCCGCAATCCGGCGATGGCACGGACACCGCGCAATGGCTGGGCCCCGGCTGCCACGATCGCCTGGACCGCAAGCTGGCGCACCTGAAGGAACATCAACTGCCGATCTCGACCCAGGCCGACAGCCTGGAGGTGCTCGCGACCCTGGATATCCAGGACTTCAGCGCCCACCTGTGGCTCGGCGGCTACCTGCTCTACCCCTGGCCCGGCAACACCCGGCCGCCCCAGGGTGCGCATCCGGAGCATCTGCGCGGGCGCTGGCTGCATCAGCGTGACTGGCCAGCCTTTATCGCGCAAAGCCCGGCCGGCTGCTGGCAACCCTTGCCACGCCAGGCCTGGCTGGCCCCGGCGCGCTACCCGCAGGAGCAGACCTGGAACCCGGAACAGTTGCAGGCCTGGCGCGAGGAACTGGACCCGCATGCCCCGGCGCAACTGCTGGTGCGCCTGACACAAGGCCCCACCGGCAACTGGGAAGAAGCCGAACGCCTGTTCCTGGTGGCCGACCTCTGGCCGAACGTGCCGGGGACGGGGTGAGTTTCTGTGGCGGCCTTCACCTCAGCGACAAGCGCACGGCCAACGCTGCCAGGGTCACCAGCAGCACCGGCAGGGTCAGCACGATGCCGACCCTGAAGTAACGGCCCCAGCCGATGTGGATCTCCTTGCGGTCCAGCACATGCAGCCAGAGCAAGGTGGCCAGACTGCCGATCGGGGTGATCTTCGGCCCCAGGTCGCTGCCGATCACGTTGGCGTAAATCATCGCCTCCTTGACCAACCCGCTGGCCTGGCTAGCGTCGATGGACAGCGCACCGACCAGCACCGTCGGCAGGTTGTTCATGACCGACGACAACAAGGCCGTCAGCAGCCCGGTACCCAGGGCCGCGCCCCAGATACCGTAGTCGGCGAAACGGTCGAGCCAGCCGGCCAGGTAGGTGGTCAGCCCGGCATTGCGCAGGCCGTACACCACCAGGTACATGCCGAGGGAGAAAATCACGATCTGCCACGGCGCTTCCTTGAGCACCTTGCGGGTGGAGATCTTGTGACCCTTGGCCGCGATGCCCAGCAACAAGGCCGCGCACACCGTGGAAATCGCGCTGATGGGAAGGCCCAGCGGCTCCAGGGCAAAACACCCCAGCAACAGGATGCCCAGCACCCACCAGCCGGCGACGAAGGTCGCCTTGTCGCGGATCGCGCTGACTGGCGGCTCCAGCTCCTCGGGGTCGTAGGTACGCGGGATGTCGCGGCGGAAGAACCACAGCAGCACCGCCAGGGTCGCGGCCACGCTGACCAGGTTCACCGGCAGCATCACCGCCGCGTACTGGTTGAAGCCGATCTTGAAGAAGTCCGCGGAAACGATGTTCACCAGGTTCGACACCACCAGCGGCAAGCTCGCGGTATCGGCGATGAACCCGGCGCCCATGACGAACGCCAGGGTCGCCGCCCTGGAAAAACGCAGCGCCAGGAGCATGGCGATCACGATCGGCGTCAGGATCAGCGCCGCCCCGTCGTTGGCGAACAGCGCCGACACCAGCGCCCCCAGCAACACCATGAAGGCAAACAGCTTGCGCCCACTGCCCCGCCCCCAGCGCGCCACATGCAAGGCGGCCCAGGCAAAGAAACCGGCCTCGTCGAGCAGCAGGCTGATGATGATCAAGGCCACGAAGGTGCCGGTAGCGTTCCAGATGATCTGCCACACCACTGGAATATCCGTCAGTTGCACCACCCCGAACAGCAAAGCGAGCACCGCGCCGAACGTCGCGCTCCAGCCCACGCCGAGGCCCTTGGGTTGCCAGATCACCAGGGTGATGGTCAGCAGGAAAATCAATGCAGCGGTCAGCATGCCGGGCAGCCTTGAGCAGGAAACATGAGGAGGATGGAGATTCAGCGGCAGCGCACGGGACGCGCGACAGGGCTTGGCGTGTCGGACACGGGGCCACTCCACGCAGATTGGGGCAGAAATATAGGGATACCCAGGTAGACGGTAAAGCGTTTTTCCGCGGGCAGGCCGTCAGGCCATCCGCGGGAGCCGGCTGGCGACTCCCGCGGTGCCAGGATCAGAGCTTCTTGTGCTGCTCGACCCACTGCGCGTAGGCATTGATGAAGTTCTGCAGGAACGGTTTGACCGACTCGGACAACTTGCCCGCCTCGTCGAAAGCCGAACCGGCGCCGCTCAGATAGGCTTCCGGCTGCTGCATGCAGGGCACATTGAGGAACACCAGCGACTGGCGCAGGTGATGGTTGGCGCCAAAGCCGCCGATGGCCCCCGGGGACGCGCTGATCACCGCCCCCGGCTTGCCGCTCCAGGCGCTCTTGCCATAGGGACGCGAACCGACGTCGATGGCGTTCTTCATCGGCGCCGGCACCGAGCGGTTGTATTCCGGGGTCACGAACAGCACGGCATCGGAGGCCCTCACCTGTTCCCGGAACCGGGTGTAGGCGGCCGGTGGGTCCACATCGATGTCTTCGTTGTACAGCGGCAGGTCGCCGATCTCGACCAGGTTCAGCTTGAGGTTGGCCGGCGCCAGCTCCGCCAGGGCCAGCGCCACCTTCCGGTTGATCGAGGCTTTTCTCAGGCTGCCGACCAGCACTGCAATCGTGTAGACGTTGCTCATAGCGAATTCCCGATTTCTGGTTGAGGAGGTGGGTAGTTATAGATGATCCACCCCGCTTCCAGCCACCCGCCGCCTGAAAATCCACGCGCTTTTCCCCTCTCCCCCGAGGCTGCGAGCCTGCAGCGACCGGGGGCGCGACTATTTTTTTCGCGTCGCTAAACTTCCCTCGCCCGAGTACGGTCTACAGCACCGCGAATCGAGTGTTTTATTTCCAGAGGCTCTAAAGATGGCAGCAGTACTTGTCGGGCAGTTTCATGCGCGGGATGCGGAAGGTCGTGTCTATTCGGTGCATGAGTTCCAGGAATCCACCCCCTCGGTCGAGGGCATCGCCGGCTCGGAGCCCATCACCACCTACCGCCTGGCCATAGGCGACCGCGTCAACAAGATGGACGACAACCAGTTCCTGCTGGTGCAAACGGGCGTCACCCTGATTCGCGAACCCGATCCCCTCCCGCCTTCATAACGCGGCGTTATGAGCAGAAGTCACAGACGCGGACTTGAGTTAGGATTCAACGGGAATCCCTCACCGGCTGGACATGGACTTCAAGCATGCGGTTACGTCATATCGAAGTGATTCAGGCGCTCCTGCAAACCGGTCACCTGGGCACGGCCGCCGAGCTGCTGCAACTGCCGGTGGCCGACGTGGAGGCGCTGCTGCGCGACGCCGAAAGCCAATCGGGCTTCATGCTGTTCTCCAGTGTCCGCGGGCGCCTGCAGGCCACCCGCGAGGCACGGGAACTGCAACCGGCGATCACCCGCCTGTATGACGCCTTCGAACCCGTACAACGCCTGGCCGACAGCCTCAGACAATACCAGGCGCCGCCCTTGCGCATCATCGGCACCCCGCCCCTGGCCCAGCAGCTGTTGCCGCAGAGCATCGCCGCCCTGCGCCGGCGCTTTCCCGATACCCCGTGCAACCTGGCCAGCCAAGGCACCCGCGACATGGTCAAGAGCCTGCTGCTGCGCGAATGCGACCTGGGCCTGAGCCTGCACGACCCCGACCACCGCGATATCCAGTGCGCCGCCCTGGCCCAGGGCAAGCTGCAACTGCTGGCCCCCCACGGCTGGCTGCAACCGAAACAGAAGTACGCGACCCTGCAGGACCTGGCGGGCCAGGCCATGGTTGGCCTGGAAGGCCAGGACCCGCTGAGCGTGGCCCTGGACAGCAAGCTGCAGAACCTGCGGCCCAGCCCGGCCATCCACACCCGGGTGCAGACCCACCAGATGATGCGCAGCATGGTCGAGGCCGGCGAAGGCCTGGCCATCGTCGACCCCTTCACCGCCCTGGGCGCCCGCGACAGTGGCCTGGACGTGTGCCCGCTGTCGCCGCCGATCCCGGTCACCCTCTATGCCCTGACCCTGCACGGCGACACCCCCTCGCCGACCCTGCAAGCGCTGCTGGCTACCCTCACGGAAAAAGCCGAAGCCATGCTGGCCGGCTAGGCTCCGGCTTCCCGCGCCAGCTCGTCGGCAAACAGCCGGTACCAGAAAATCGCCACCTCGGCCGTCGTCGGGTCGATCCCGCGATAGCGCAGGTGGTCGACGCCGCCGACCACGTAACCGCAGCGCTCGTACAGCCGGCAGGCCCCCAGGTTGTTGTTCTGGGTCTCGAGCATGATGCCCGGCAGTTGCTTCTTGCGGCTCCAGAACTGCGCCACATCCAGCAAAGCCCTGGCCACCCCGTGGCGGCGCGCCGGGGCGTGCACCGCCAGTTCGTCGATATGGGCATAACCGTTCCAGTTGGTGCTGACCACAATGTGGCCCACCGGTTGGTCATCCAGGTAAGCCATGAACACCGCGCTGTCCGCGGCATCGCGATAGCTGGCGAACTCTTCGGGGTCGATGCCGTAGCACTTGCGATACGGCGTGACCGGTTGCAACGGCCAGCGGGCCACGGCCTGCCCGCTTTCGACCCGCGCATAGGCACTGACCTCGAAGCTGAAATCGCTGCTCCAGACGTAGTCGGCAAAACCGCCGTCGGCGACCCGCACCGACAGGCCGGGGTACTGGGGATGGATCATTGGCTGCATAGCGGAAACCGTCCTCACTCCTTGATGCAATCGACGGTGTAGCGCCGCCCATTGCCTTCATCTTCATGCTGCAATCCATGCACATCCGCGACAAAGCCGGGAAAGCTGCTATCGAAGGTACGGGCGAAGGCCAGGTAATCGATGATCGAGCGGGTCGACTCGGTAAACCGCTCGCCCGGCATGATCAGGGGAATGCCCGGCGGATAAGGCACCAGCATCACCGCCGCCACCCGCCCGGCCAAGGCATCGATGGACACCGCCTCGACCTCGCCCCGCACCAGCTGATCGTAGGCGTCGGCCGGTTTCATCGCCACCTCCGGCAGCACGGTGTACATGCGCTTGAGGTGCTTGGCCGTGGCGTTGCTGCGGTAACAGGCGTGCAGTTGATCGCAGAGGTCGCGCAGGCCCATGCCCTGGTAACGCGCCGTATCCTGCTGGGCAATGCTCGGCAGGCAGGCGGCCAGGCTGACATTGGCGTCGTAGTTGCGCTTGAATTCCAGCAACTCGGTCAGCAGCGTGCTCCACTTGCCTTTGGTGATGCCCATGGAGAACAGCACCAGGAACGAGTACAGGCCGGTCTTTTCCACCACCAACCCGCGCTCCCAGAGAAACTTGCTGACCACCGCCGCCGGGATCCCCCGCTCGCTCAGGGCACCGCCGGCCGTGAGCCCGGGCATCACCAGGGTGACCTTGATCGGGTCCAGCAAGACATAGTCGTCGGTCACCCCGGCAAACCCGTGCCACTCGCCTTCCGGCTCCAGCAGCCAGTCCGCGGTGCTGACCTGGTCGATGCCTTCCACCCGGTCCGGCTGCCAGATGGAAAACCACCAGTCGTCCGCGGCGATGTGCTGGCGCAGGTTGGCCAGGGCCCGACGAAAACTCAGGGCCTCGTCGAACATCTCCTGCAGCAGCGAGCGCCCCGCCGGCCCTTCCATCATCGCCGAGGCCACGTCCAGCGAGGCGATGATGCTGTACTGCGGCGACGTGGAGATATGCATCATGAAGGCTTCGTTGAAGCGGTCGCGGTCCAGCTGCCGGGCGCCGCCGTCCTGCACATGGATCATCGAGGCCTGGCTGAAGGCCGCCAGCAGCTTGTGGGTGGAATGGGTGGTGAACACCAGCGGGCTGTCGGCGCTGCGCGAGGTGCCCATGCCGTAACGCCCCTCGAAGAACTCATGGAAAGCCGCGTAGGCGTACCAGGCCTCGTCGAAATGCAGCACCTCGACACTGTTGCCCAGGCTCTGCTTGATCAGTTCGGCGTTGTAGCAGAGGCCGTCGTAAGTGGAGTTGGTGACCACCGCCAGCTTGACCTTGGGCGGCCGGCCCTGGGTCAGCGGGTTGGCGTCGATCTTGGCCTGGATCGACTCACGGCTGAATTCGCTCAGGGGGATCGGGCCGATGATCCCCAGCTCGTTGCGCTCCGGACACAGGAACAGCGGAATGGCGCCGGTCATGATGATCGCGTGCAGCACCGACTTGTGGCAGTTGCGGTCCACCAGCACCAGGTCGTCGCGGCCGACCATGGAGTGCCAGACGATCTTGTTGGCGGTCGAGGTGCCATTGATCACGAAGAAGGTGTGATCGGCGCCGAAATTGCGCGCCGCCCGCGCCTCGGCTTCCGCCAGGGGCCCGGTGTGGTCGAGCAGCGAGCCCAGTTCCGGCACCGACACCGACAAGTCCGAACGCAGGGTGTTCTCGCCGAAGAACTGGTGGAACGCCTGCCCCACCGGGCTTTTGTGATACGCCACGCCCCCACCGTGCCCCGGGGTGTGCCAGGAATAGTTGGAGTCGGCCGTGTGCTGCACCAGCGCCTTGAAAAAAGGCGGCAACAGGCCGTCGAGGTAATTGCGCGCCGCTCGCGCCACCTGCCGCGCCAGAAACGGCACCGTGTCTTCGAACAGGTAAAGGATGCCGCGCAGCTGGTTGAGCTCGCTCATGGCGTCGGCCGGGGCATTTTCCAGGGTCACCTGCTCGCCCAGGGCGAAGATCGGCAGGTTCGGCGCCCGCACCCGGGCCAGGCGGATCAGTTCCACCATGTTCTGCAGCAGGTGGGTATTTTCCCCGGCGCCCTCGGCGGCGATCAGCATGCAGGCCAGACCATGATGGGTGGAAGCCACCAGGCGCCCCTCGGCATAGTCCACCGCGGAAAAGATGCTGAAGCCTTCCTGCTCCAGCTCCCTGGCAATCCCCCGCACCCGGTCGCCGGCGACGGTATCGGCCTTGATGTCGCGGTGCACGATAAGCACGGGGAATTTCAGGTCTTTGTACATGGCGCCAGGCATCCTGAGGCGACGGACAAGCGTCCGCCAATCCCCTCAGGGTAGAAGCTCGGGGGCCGGCGCGGAACCCCGTCAACGACCTCCTGTAACAAAAGGTCGCCCACGAACAACTACGACTGCTGGGCCTTGGCTTCGGCCAGTTGGGTCCAGAGCGCCGGCCCCCCGGCGGATTTGGCGATGATCTCCAGGCGCGCCAGGTGCTCGGCCAGTTCGGCCTCGCTGGCCTGGATGATCCGGCCGCGCTGGCGGTCCGCCGGCAAGCGGCGGATGGCGCTGGCCCGGCTGATCCCGTCGCCACTGCCGTCCGCGCCGTTGCCGGCCAGGGACAGGCTGGTCTGGCCGCCGGTCATGGTCAGGTAGACGTCGGCGAGAATCTCCGAGTCGAGCAAGGCGCCGTGCAGCTCACGGCCGGAGTTGTCGACGTCATAGCGTTTGCACAGGGCGTCCAGGCTGTTGCGCTGGCCGGGGTGACGTTCCCGGGCCATCAACAGGGTGTCGAGGATGCTGCAGTGCTGGGTGATGTCGGCGCGGTCGTGCTGGCCGATCAGGGCGAATTCGTTGTTGATGAAGCCAACGTCGAACGCCGCGTTGTGGATGATCAACTGCGCGCCCTGGATGAACTCGAAGAATTCGTCGGCGACTTCGGCGAAGCGCGGCTTGCCCACCAGGAACTCGTTGGTGATCCCGTGGACGCCGATCGCGCCCTCGTCGCTCTCGCGATCCGGTTGCAGGTAAACGTGGAAATGCCGACCGGTCAGGCGCCGCCCCATCAACTCGACGCAACCGATTTCAATGATCCGATGCCCGTCGGTCACCGGCATGCCGGTGGTTTCGGTATCGAGTACTACTTTCCTTTCAGCCATAAGCCGTCAACAACCTCAACCTGGGAGCCCTAGGGTGTGGACCTTCCAAGGAAGGCACCTGCCTGAATCCGGCCAGGGAATATAAAAGGTAAACATGAAAGACACAAAACCCGCTGGAAAACGCCGGTGCAGGCGTCATGCGCGGGATCGCACAGCGCCCGCGACGACGGACGCGGCCCGACATGATACCTGCGGCGACGGGGTTACGGCACGCCCTATCGCCCTGCCGGTCGGATGGTCGCCCCAAAGGCGGGGTGTTGCGGTTGAGGCTCGATCCGGCCTCAGCCCGCGCAAGCCTCCTTCTGCGGCGCGTCGTGCTGGCGGGGCAGCACCAGGCCGACAAAGGAAATCGCCAACGCCAGGCCGAGGGTGGTGGTCACCTCGGAGCGATGCTCGGGGGTCACCAGCATGACCGACAGCGCGGCGACGATAAACGCGATCACCAGCCAGGTCAGCCACGGAAACAGCCACATGCGAAAGGCCGGCTCGAGGTTGCGCCGGCGCAGCTGGCCGCGCATGCGCAGTTGCGATATCGCGATGACCAGGTACACCAGCAAGGCAATGGCCCCGGAGCTGGCGAGCAGGAACTCGAACAAGCCGGCGGGCATGAAGTAACTGAGCAGGGTCACGCCGGCCCCCAGCACCGTGCTGGCGATGACCGCAGCCCGGGGCACGCCGGCCGCCGAGGTCACCTTCAACGGCTGCGGCGCATCGCCCCGCAGGCCCAGGGAGAACAACATGCGCGAGGCGATGTAGATCGAGGAGTTCATGCAACTGGCCACGGCAATCAGCACCACGACGTCCACCATGAACTTGGCATGGGGGATGTTCATCAGTTCCAGGGCCCGCTGGTAAGACCCCACCGATGCCAGCAGCGGGTCGTTCCAGGGCACCACGGAAATCACCACGAAAATCGACAGTACGTAGAACACCCCGATGCGCCAGATCACCGAGCGCGTGGCCTTGGCAATGTTCCGCGCCGGGTCACTGGATTCGGCCGCGGCGATGGTCACCGCTTCCGTGCCGATGAAACTGAACATGATGGTGATGAAGGCGCCCACCACCGCCGACAAGCCATTGGGGGCAAACCCGCCATGTTCGGCCATCAGTCGGCTCAAGCCGCTCACTTGGCGCTCGGGCACCCAGCCCATGAGGATCGCGAAGCCCAGGGCAATGAAGCCGATGATCGCCACCACCTTGGCCATGGCGAACCAGAACTCGAACTCGCCGTACTTGGACACGCTGAACAGATTGGTGATCACCAACGCAATGATCGACGCCAGGGCGAACAGCCAGGCCTCGACCTGTGGGAACCACTGGTTCAGCACATGGCCGGCCGCCAGCGCCTCGATCGGAATCACCAACACCCAGAACCACCAGTACAGCCAGCCGATGGTGAAGCCCGCCCACGGCCCGATGGCCTGGTCGGCGTAGGTCGAGAACGAGCCGGTGTCCGGGTGGGCGACGGCCATCTCCCCCAGCATGCGCATCACCAGGACCACCAGCAGGCCGGAGAACAGATACGCCAGCATCACTGCCGGGCCGGCGGCGGCGATGGCATGCCCGGAGCCGACGAACAGCCCGGCGCCGATAATCCCCGCGATAGACAACATTGTTACGTGGCGCGGCTTGAAGCCTTGCGCCAACTGGCTACTCGAATCCATGGGGCCCATTATCTTCATTCCCTTGTGATCGACGTTGGACCGCACGGACTGATGCTGATCAGCCATCGCAACGCGCTGTAGATGAGTCGGGTGGCCACCTTACTCGCCTTGCCCGGGGGTTCGATTATCTGAGCGCGCCACCGCTGTACCTGATTTCGCCACCGCATCTGCCTCTTTAATGGCGCCCTCCACCCGCTATATAAAAGCTATGGAAGCGCCCACCGGGGCAGATTCATCGGTGCGGCCCCGGTTCGACCGCGACCGTCTAGACTCGACCGCTGGTCGCAGAGAGAACCGCACACGTCGCTCTGGTGCAGGAGAATCCAGGGCAGCGTGGCAAGCTGCTTTTTATGCCCCGAAGAGGTGCGGCAAAGACCGCACCGGGCCCGACAAGATGCCCGCTCAGGGTGCCTGGCCAACGGCCTGAGAAACCACGCTGCCGTGACGTGGTGCGAATGCCGCAGCCGAACATTTTCGGACAACCGCCTGGTTGCCCGTGACCGTGAGGAATGCCGTATGTCTGATGAGATGTTGCACCTGCCTCTGGTCAACAGCCTGCTGGAACGCCACAAAGGCTCTCCCGGCGCACTGTTGCCGATCCTCCATGAAATCCAGGAGGGCATCGGTTACATCCCCGATGCCGCCATCCCCGAGATTGCCCACGCCCTCAACCAGAGCCAGGCCGAGGTTCGCGGGGTGATCAGCTTCTACCACGACTTCCGCACCGCCCCTCCGGCCCGGCATATCCTGCGCCTGTGCCGGGCCGAGTCCTGCCAGAGCCGCGGCGCCGAGCAGCTCGCCGCGCAGTTGCGCGAGCGCCTGCAACTGGACGACCACGGCAGCAGCGCCGATGGCACTATCAGCCTGCGCCCGGTGTATTGCCTCGGCGCCTGCGCCTGCTCGCCGGCCCTGGAGCTGGATGGCCAGTTGCATGCCCGGCTCGACGCCCAGCGCCTGGACGCCCTGCTCGACGCCTGCCAGGAGGACGCGTGATGCCGACCCTCTATCTGCCCGGTGATTCTCTGGCCTGCGCCGTGGATGCCAATCAGATCACCGCGACCCTGATCGCCCAGGCCCGGGAACGCAATCTGCCCCTGGAGCTGCATCGCACCAGCTCGCGCGGCCTGTACTGGCTGGAGCCGCTGCTGGAAATCGACAGCCCCCAAGGCCGGCTTGGCTTCGGCCCGCTGACCGTGGCCGACGTGCCCTCGCTGCTCGATGCCCTGCAAGGCGATCCGTCCACCCATCCCCTGGCCCTGGGCCCGGTGGAGCAGTTGCCTTATCTGAAGAGCCAACAACGCCTGCTGTTTGCCCGCGCCGGCATCACCCGGCCGCTGTCCCTGGAGGACTACCGCGCCCACGGTGGTTTCGAGGGCCTGGCCCAGGCCATCGCCCTGGGCGGTGAGCAGACCGCCACTGCGGTGTTCGATTCCGGCCTGCGCGGCCGTGGCGGCGCGGCCTTCCCGGCCGGCATCAAGTGGCGCACGGTGCGCGGCACCCAGGCGGCGCAGAAATACATCGTGTGCAACGCCGACGAAGGCGACTCCGGCACCTTCGCCGACCGCATGCTGATGGAAGGCGACCCCTTCCTGCTGATCGAAGGCATGGCCATTGCCGGCCTGACGGTCGGCGCCAACTACGGCTACATCTATGTGCGCTCGGAATACCCGCAGGCCGTAGCCGTACTGCGCCAGGCGCTGGATATCGCCCGCTCCGCCGGCTACCTCGGAGCCAAAGTCGGCGGCAGCGGCCTGGCCTTCGACCTGGAAGTGCGCGTCGGTGCCGGCGCCTACATCTGCGGCGAGGAAACCGCGCTGCTGGACTCCCTGGAAGGCAAGCGCGGGATCGTCCGGGCCAAGCCCCCGATCCCCGCCTTGCAGGGCCTGTTCGGCCAGCCGACCCTGGTGCACAACGTGCTGACCCTGGCCTCAGTGCCGTTGATCCTGGCCAAGGGCGCAGCGTTCTATCGCGACTACGGCATGGGGCGTTCCCTGGGCACCATGCCCTTCCAGCTGGCGGGCAATATCCGCCACGGCGGCCTGGTGGAGCGGGCCTTTGGCCTGACCCTGCGGGAACTGGTGGAAGACTACGGCGGCGGCACCGCCAGTGGCCGGCCGCTGAAGGCCGCCCAGGTGGGCGGTCCCCTTGGTGCCTGGGTGCCGCCGGAGCAATTCGATACCCCACTGGATTACGAAGCCTTCGCCGCCATCGGCGCCATGCTCGGTCACGGCGGCGTGGTGGTGGCGGACGACAGCCTGGACATGGCCCGCATGGCGCGCTTCGCCCTGCAGTTCTGCGCCGAGGAATCCTGTGGCAAGTGCACCCCCTGCCGCATCGGCTCGACCCGCGGCGTGGAGGTGATCGACCGCCTGCTGGCCGCCCCCGACCAGAACGGTCGCGATGAACAGGCGATCATCCTCAAGGACCTGTGCGACACCCTGCAGTACGGTTCGCTGTGCGCCTTGGGCGGCATGACCTCCTACCCGGTGGCCAGCGCCCTCAAGTACTTCCCCGCCGACTTCGGTCTGCAGCCCTCGGAGGCCGACCAATGATTACGCTCTTCGACCCGAAAACCGATATCGACTTGGGCACCCCGGCCCGCGACAGCCAGGTCCAGGTCACCCTGAACATCGACGGCCGCAGCATCAGCGTGCCCGAGGGCACCTCGGTGATGCGCGCCGCCGCGCTGCTGGGCACCACCATTCCCAAACTCTGCGCCACCGACAGCCTGGAAGCTTTCGGCTCCTGCCGCATGTGCCTGGTGGAGATCGACGGCATGCGCGGCTACCCGGCGTCCTGCACCACCCCGGTGACCGAGGGCATGGTGGTCCACACCCAGACGCCGAAGCTCGCCACCCTGCGGCGCAACGTCATGGAGCTGTACATCTCCGACCACCCGCTGGACTGCCTGACCTGCTCGGCCAACGGCAACTGCGAGCTGCAGACCGTCGCCGGCCAGGTCGGCCTGCGGGAAGTGCGTTACGGCTATGAAGGCGCCAACCACCTGGCCGACCAGAAGGACACCTCCAACCCCTACTTCGACTACGACCCGAGCAAGTGCATCGTCTGCAACCGCTGCGTACGCGCCTGCGAGGAAACCCAGGGCACCTTTGCCCTGACCATCAGCGGGCGTGGTTTCGACTCCCGGGTTTCAGCCGCCGGCGGCGAGAACTTCCTCGACTCGGAATGCGTGTCCTGCGGCGCCTGCGTGCAAGCCTGCCCCACCGCGACCCTGATGGAAAAAAGCGTGGTCGAGCTGGGCCAGCCGGAACACGCCGTGATCACCACTTGCGCCTATTGCGGCGTGGGTTGTTCGTTCCGCGCCGAGACGAAGGGCGACCAACTGGTGCGCATGGTCCCGGACAAGAACGGCCAGGCCAACCATGGCCATTCCTGCGTCAAGGGGCGTTTTGCCTGGGGCTACGCCACCCACCCGGACCGCATCACCAAGCCGATGATCCGCAAGCACATCAACGACCCGTGGCAGGAAGTCAGCTGGGATGAGGCGGTGACCTACGCCGCCAGCGAATTCCGTCGGTTGCAGCAGAAATACGGCCGCGACTCCATTGGCGGCATCACCTCCAGCCGCTGCACCAACGAAGAAACCTACCTGGTGCAAAAACTGGTGCGCGCCGCCTTCGGCAACAACAACGTCGACACCTGCGCGCGGGTCTGCCACTCGCCGACCGGCTACGGCCTCAAGCAAACCCTGGGCGAGTCGGCCGGCACCCAGAGCTTTGACTCGGTGATGCAGGCCGACGTGATCCTGGTGATGGGCGCCAACCCCAGCGATGCCCACCCGGTGTTCGCCTCCCAGCTCAAGCGCCGCCTGCGCCAGGGCGCACGGCTGATCGTCATCGACCCACGGCGCATCGACTTGGTGGACTCGGTGCATGCCCGCGCGGAACTGCACCTGGCCCTGCGCCCGGGCACCAACGTCGCCATGCTCAATGCGCTGGCCCATACGATCATCACCGAAGGCTTGCAAAACCAGGCCTTTATCGACGCCCGTTGCGAAGGCGTCGATTTCGCCCGCTGGAGCGAGTTTGTCAGCCGTGCGGAGAACGCACCGGAGGTGATTGGCCCGATTTGCGGTGTGCCCGCTGAAGACATCCGCGCCGCGGCCCGGCTCTATGCCACCGGCGGCAACGCGGCGATCTACTACGGCCTGGGCGTCACCGAGCACAGCCAGGGCAGCACCTCGGTCATGGGCATCGCCAACCTGGCCATGGCCACCGGCAACATCGGCCGCGAAGGCGTGGGCGTGAACCCGTTGCGCGGACAGAACAACGTGCAGGGTTCCTGCGACATGGGCTCCTTCCCCCACGAGCTGCCCGGCTACCGGCATATCTCCAACGAGGGCGTGCGGGCACAGTTCGAGCAGGCCTGGAACGTCAGCCTGCAACCCGACCCGGGCCTGCGCATCCCCAACATGTTCGAGGCGGCCCTGGGCGGCAGTTTCAAGGGCCTGTACTGCCAGGGCGAAGACATCGCCCAGAGCGACCCTAATACCCAGCACGTCACCGCGGCGCTGTCGGCCATGGAATGCGTGGTGGTGCAGGACATCTTCCTTAACGAAACCGCCAAGTTCGCCCATGTGTTCCTGCCGGGCAGTTCGTTCCTGGAAAAGGACGGCACGTTCACCAATGCCGAGCGCCGTATCTCCCGGGTGCGCAAGGTCATGGAGCCCCTGGGCGGCAAGGCCGACTGGGAAGGCACGGTGGCCCTGGCCAACGCCCTGGGCTACCCCATGAACTACCGGCACCCGTCGGAAATCATGGATGAAATCGCCAGCCTGACGCCGACCTTCAGCAACGTCAGCTACGCCGCCCTGGACAGCCACGGCAGCCTGCAATGGCCGTGCAACGCCGCGGCGCCGGACGGTACGCCGACCATGCACATCGAGGAGTTCGTGCGCGGCAAGGGGCGCTTCATGCTGACCGGCTACGTGCCCACCGAGGAGAAGGTCAACAACCGCTACCCGCTGCTGCTGACCACCGGGCGCATCCTCAGCCAGTACAACGTCGGCGCCCAGACCCGGCGCACCGACAACGTCGCCTGGCATGACGAAGACCGCCTGGAAATCCACCCCACCGACGCCGAGAGCCGGGGCATCAACGAAGGCGACTGGGTCGGCATCGGCAGCCGCGCCGGGCAGACCGTGCTGCGGGCACGGGTCAGCGAGCGGGTCGCCCCGGGGGTGGTGTACACCACCTTCCACTTCCCGGAATCGGGGGCCAACGTGATCACCACCGACAACTCCGACTGGGCCACCAACTGTCCGGAGTACAAGGTCACCGCCGTGGAAGTCAGCCGCGTCTACCACCCTTCCGAGTGGCAGAAACGCTACCAGGCGTTCAGCGAGGAACAGCAGCGCCTGCTCGAGCAGCGCCGCCAGGCACGCGCTGCCGGAAGCAAGGCGGAGGTACGCCGATGAGCACTGAAAACCTGATCAAAATGGCCAACCAGATCGCCCAGTACTTCGCCGGCGAACCGGACCAGCAGCAGGCCGTGCTCAGCGTGCGCAACCATCTGCAGATGTTCTGGACGCCCGGCATGCGCAAGGAGTTGCTGGCCTGGCAGACGGCGCATCAGGGGGCGGAACTGCACCCGCTGGTGCAGGCGGCGGTCAGTGGCGCGGGCTGGGAGGCTTAGTTCCCCATGCAACACCCTTGGCCCGAGCAGGCGGGCCAAGGGGCACTCCAAAGGCTTTGGCCCGCCCCGGGTCGAGCTGTCACTTTTGCCTGGACGAGCAAGGGCTCGTTGCGCAGTTTTTAACAATCATTAGCAAAGCTCATAAAGTTCGCCGCCCAGGGCCTTGTTAGGGTGCCCGCCGATATTTCCTGCGGACTTTCCCCTGCCATGACACCCCGTAAAGCCCGGCTTGCCTTGCTGCTCTGCGCCTGCCTGTTCGCCGGTAGCGGCCAGGCCACCAGCCTGGTGATCAGCACCGACATCACCATGAGCATGGCCCTGAGCAGCACCGAAAGCAGCTCCAAGGCCAGCAGTTCGTTCAAGGACGACAAACGGGTCCTCGCGGCCAAGAGCGATGCCGCCAGCTTTGTCGCCAGCGCGGGCGAAATCCGCGGCGCCCAGCTGGAAGCCGCCCTCCGGCACATTCGCCAGACACTCGACAACCCGCCCTACTCCGACATGCAATTGGCCAGCGCCATCCTCACCCTTTGACCCCGTCGGAGCGGCTGATCGGCCCCCCCTAATTCGTCCGACGCATCATGCGTCCTTTAACTGACAGCGGCCGTTGCGTTACCGTACGGCCCTTTCAGGCGGAGTCGAGCTGCACCGCCGCGTACCCAACCCGGAATCGCTCGCCGATGCTCGAAACTCGACAGATGCTCCCCCTGCTGCTGGCAGCCACCTTGATCGGTGGCTGCACTGCCCTGCCGGCCACCGCTCCCGAGGCTGGCCAGCGGCCTTTGCTCGTCGCCCATCGCGGCGGTGCCGCGGACTTTCCGGAAAACACCCTGCTGGCCATCGACAAGGCCCTGGGCAATGGCGCCGACATGCTCTGGCTCACAGTGCAACTGAGCCGCGACGGCGTGCCGGTGCTGTACCGGCCGGCCGACCTGAGCGCCAATACTCCGGAGTCCGGCACGGTCGCCGAGAGAACCCTGGCGCAGTTGCAACAGCTCAATGCCGGCTGGCACTTCAAGCAGGTCGCGGCCGATGGCCAGGTGAGCTATCCCTACCGCGCCCAGGCGGTGAACATCCCGTCGCTGCAACAGGCGCTAGCGGCGATCCCCGAAAGCGTGCCGGTCATTCTCGACATGAAGGCCCTGCCGGCCGAACCCCAGGCCAAGGCCGTGGCCCGGCTGCTAGAACAACTGCAGGCCTGGAACCGGGTGCTGATCTACTCCACCGATGCCAGTTATCAGCAAGCGTTCGCCGCCTACCCGCAGGCCCGGCTGTTCGAATCCAGGGACAACACCCGGGACCGGCTGGCCAATGTGGCCCTGGCCCATAGCTGCACCCCAACGCCGGCACCGGCGAGCTGGGTCGCCTTCGAGTACCGGCGCCCGGTCCAGTTGGTCGAGACCTTCACCCTGGGCGAGGCCCGGTCGAAGGTGGACGCGCTGCTGTGGACGCCCGCCGCGGTCGACTGTTTCCAGGCGCGGGGCAAGGTTCCCCTGCTGGCGATCGGGGTCAATACGGCCGAGGATTACCGGGCGGCCGCCTGTCTGAAAATGGATGCGGTGCTGGTGGATTCGCCCCGCGCCATGGCGCAAGTGAAGCAGCGGCTCGAATGGCCGCTGCGCTGTGACTGATGCCCCTGTGGGGCATCTGCCAATACATCAGGCCTTGTGGCCCCGGACCTCGTCGACGCCGCGGTTGGCCAACTGGTCGGCCCGCTCGTTGCCGTGATGGCCGGTATGGCCGCGCACCCATTTCCAGGTGACCTGGTGGCGGTTTACCTGCTCATCGAGCTGCTGCCACAGGTCGGCATTCTTCACCGGCTCCTTGGCCGCGGTTTTCCAGCCGCGCTTTTTCCAGTTGGCCATCCACTCGTTGATGCCCTTCATCACATACTGCGAGTCGGTGACCAGGATCACCTGGCACTCGCGCTTGAGCTCCTCCAGGCCACGGATCGCCGCCATCAGCTCCATGCGGTTGTTGGTGGTGTTGGCTTCGCCGCCCCAGAGTTCCTTCTCCACCCCCTTGAACACCAGCAGTGCGCCCCAGCCTCCCGGGCCAGGATTGCCCTTGCAGGCGCCGTCGGTGAAGATTTCTACGCTATCGCTCATGCCAGACTTCCAATCGAAAATACCTGTGGCCTGCCGACCGTGGATCGGCAACGCCAAAGCCGGACCGCTCGGCCCGGCTGAAATTAAAGAGGATCAGGGTTCGCTGTGACGGCGATTGACCTTGGCCATCGGCAACGGCACCAGCTTGCCCATCGGTTCGCGGCGGACCTGGCGCACCGGGCGCAGGCCGACCACGATCTTGCGCGCCACCAGCAGATAGAAGCCGCCGCCGGACAATTGCCAGTCGCCGGCCTTGCGTTCCCAGCCGGCCAGCCGGGCCTGCCAGGCGGGCGAAGCAAGCGGCGGACGATAGCACCCGAAGCGGCGTTTCTCCAGCGCGAAGCCCAGCAGGTTCAGCCAGTCGGCGACCCGCGAAGGGGAAATGCAGCGCGCCTGGCGCAAGGCGTCATGGGCGAACACGTGGCGCAGGCCCCAACTGCTCCAGGGGTTGATGCCGACGATCAACAGGTGCCCGCCGGGCCGCACGGCGCTGGCGGCTTCGCGCAGCAGACCATGGGGCGACAGGCAGAAATCCAGGCCATGCTGCAGCACCACCACATCGGCAGCATGCTCGCTGAGCGGCCAGGCCTGCTCCTCGCAGACGATCTCGACCCCGGGCAACGGCGCGCCCAGGCGAACGTTGCGCTGCACCTGGGGCGCCGCCGGCGGGGTCTGCGCCGACGGGCCGTAATGCACCAGGTAGCCCCCGAAGAAGCGCCCCAGCTCGTCGTCGAGCAGGCGCCGTTCTTCATCCAGCAGAAACTGCCCCAGTGGCCCGGACAGCCACTCGCGGGCCGAGCTGATCAGGGCCAGCCAGTCAGGATCGGCCTGAGCGAACGCTTTATCGGTCATTGCATTCTCCAACCCGCCAAGAAGTTCTAAGATGCGCCATTGTTTTCCGCTTGGCGACTCCAACGATGATACAGATCAGTGCCCTGCCCGCGTTCACCGATAACTACATCTGGTTGTTACAGGATCACCGCAACCAGCGTTGCGCGGTGGTCGACCCGGGTGACGCGGCGCCGGTGCAGGCCTGGCTCGCGAAACACCCGGGCTGGAGCCTGAGCGATATCCTGGTGACCCATCACCACCACGACCATGTCGGCGGTGTCGAACAGCTGAAAAAAGCCAGCGGCGCCAGGGTCTGGGGCCCGGCCAAGGAAAACATCCCGGGGCGCGACGTGGCCCTGAACGATAATGACCGGGCCAGCATTCTCGGCTGGGACTTCGAGATTTACGCGGTGCCCGGGCATACCCTGGGCCACATCGCCTACTACCATCATGGCCTGCTGTTCTGTGGCGATACCCTGTTCGCCGGCGGTTGCGGGCGCCTGTTCGAAGGCACGCCGGAGCAGATGCACCACTCCCTGAGCCGTCTGGCGGCCTTGCCCGAAGGCACCCTGGTGTACTGCACCCACGAATACACCCTGAGCAACCTGCGGTTTGCCCAGGCCGTGGAGCCGGACAACCCGGATATCGCCGAGCGCCTGCGCAAAGTCAGCGAATTGCGGGAAAACGGCCGCATGACCCTGCCTTCCACCCTGGCCCTGGAAAAACTCACCAACCCGTTCCTGCGTACCGGTGAAACATCCGTTAAACAAAAAGCAGACGAACGGAGCGGCCTCGATAACCGGGCTCAGAGTGCGGTTTTTGCGGCGTTGCGGGCTTGGAAAGATAAGTTCTAAGCAGGTTGCGGGTTGGTACGAAAATTCTGAATGGTTGACCGCACCGGGTGCGCTTTCTAGAATCGCCCGACATTTTTGCCCGGAACTTACTTCCAGCCAATGTCGTCATCTATTCGTAAATCCATCAATTCAGACGCATTGACGCGGTTGGCTCAAGCCATCGCGGTGGCTGTGTCCGCCACCCTGGCGGGCTGTCAAAGCACGAGCCACGTCCCGCAAACCGACGCTTCGCATACCCAGAATTTCAACGCTCGCGTCAAGCAGAAGCCCATCTGGCTGAGCGACAAACCGAGCCCGCAAGCCCCCCAGGACGTCTGGGCGCGCATGCGTGAAGGCTTCCAGCTGCAGGAAGGCATCGGCGTCAACCCGCGCATCGAACAACAGCGCCTGTGGTTCGCCAGCAACCCGTCCTTCCTCGAGAACGCCAGCGAACGCGGCAGCCTCTACATTCATTACATCGTCGAGCGTCTTGAAGAACGCAACATGCCGCTGGAGCTGGCCCTGCTGCCGGTGATCGAAAGCGCCTACAACCCGATGGCCTATTCCCGGGCCGATGCGGTAGGCCTCTGGCAGTTCATCCCCTCCACCGGTCGTTCCTTCAACCTGCGCCAGACCCGCTTCTACGATGGCCGTCGCGATATCACCGCCTCGACCACCGCGGCCATGGATTACCTGACCCGCCTGCACGACATGTTCAACGGCGACTGGCTGCTGGCCCTGGCGGCCTACAACGCCGGCGAAGGCACGGTCAGCCGGGCCATCGAGCGCAACGAGCGTCTCGGCCTGCCCACCGACTACTGGAACCTGCCGCTGCCGTCGGAAACCCAGGCCTACGTGCCCAAGCTGCTGGCCCTGTCCCAGGTGGTGCTGGCGCCCGAAGCCTATGGCGTGAACCTGAACCCGATCGCCAACGAACCTTACTTCCAGGTCGTCGAGATCAACCAGCGCATGGACCTGTCCAAGGTCGCCGCGGTGGCCAATATCGACGAGGACGAGCTGTTCCAGCTCAACCCGGCCTTCAAGCAGCGCACCACGGTCGACGGTCCCCAGCACCTGCTGGTGCCGACGTCCAAGGCGCAACTGCTCAGCGCCAGCCTGTCGACCATGAAACCCGAAGAGCTGATCAGCCAGCGTTCGCTCAAGCCGGTGTTCGACGGCGCCGACAGCCGCGAAATGGCCCAGGCCAAGCGCAACTACCGGGTCAAGCGTGGCGATAACCTCGCGCAGATCGCCAAGGCCAACAAGGTCGACGTCAAGGACCTGCAGCGCTGGAACAAGCTGAGCGGCAACCGGCTCAAGGTCGGCCAGACCCTGGTCATGCAGGACACCAGGGCCAAGACCAGCGCCAAGGCTTCCGGCAAGAAAACCATGGTCGCCAGCGCCGACAAGAAATCGACCCAGTACAAGGTCAAGCAAGGCGATTCGCTGTACATGGTGGCCAAGCGCTTCAACGTCGAGATGCAGCACCTCAAGCGCTGGAACCCCCGCGCCGGCCAGGCCCTCAAGCCGGGCCAGATGCTGACTGTCTACCTGCCTCATTGATCCTCGGGCCCTGCTGCGTAGCCGCTGCGCCGGCTGCGACAGGGCCTGAGATCCCCTTCCCCCGAAAAATCCCCGCGACCATTCCGGTCGAGCGCTGCCTTCAGATCGTGGATGTATCGGCCGACGCGGTCCTGGGACGGCGGCCGGAGGGACGGCCTTTTTCCTGTCGATACAAGCTGTTACTGTACGGAGCATAAAAAGCCCAAGCCGTCTGGATCGGTTCTCTGCCTTGATGCGTCCCCTCCTCCTGTCCCTAATCAGCCTGGCCTTGAGCTTTCCCGCAAGCGCAACGATCACCGAAAGTCATGGTTACGCGCAGTTCGGCACGCTCAAGTACCCCGCGAAGTTCACCCATTACGACTGGGTCAACCCCGCCGCGCCCAAAGGCGGGACCTTGCGGGTCATGGCGTTCGGCACCTTCGACACCCTCAACCCCTACACCTTCAAGGGCACCAGCCCGGTGACCACGCCCAACTTCCTGCAGTACGGGGTCAACGAGCTGAACGAGCCGCTGATGGTGGGCACCGGCCAGTACGCGCCGTCCGGCGACGAGCCGACCTCCAGCTACGGCCTGATCGCCCGCTCCGTCGAATACAGCGAAGACCGCAGCTGGGTGGTGTTCAACCTGCGCCCCGAGGCGCGTTTCCACGACGGTCAGCCGATCACCGCCCGCGATGTGGCGTTTTCCTACCGGCTGCTGCTCAAGGAAGGCCATCCGCAGTACCGCACCAACCTGCAGGAAGTGCAGCGAGTGGACATCCTCGGCCCGCTGCGCATCCGTTTTGTCTTCAAGCGCTCCGGCAACCCGCTGCTGATCCTGCGCCTGGGCGAGCTGCCGGTACTGCCGCAGCACTACTGGAAAGGCCGCGACTTCAAGGCCACCACCTTCGAACCGCCGCTGGGCAGCGGCCCCTACCGCATCACCCAGGTGCAACCGGGGCGCTCGCTGATGTTCGAGCGGGTCAAGGACTACTGGGGCAAGGACCTGGCGGTCAATCGCGGCTTCAACAACTTCAACAAGGTCGCGGTGGAGTTCTACCGCGACAGCGACGTGGCCTTCGAAGCCTTCAAGGCCGGCGAGTTCGACATCTATATCGAACACCAGGCGAAGAACTGGGCCAACGGCTACAACTTCCCGGCGGTCAGGCGCGGCGACATCGTCAAGGCCCAGATCGCGCACCAGATCCCGACCCAGACCCAGGGCCTGTTCATGAACACCCGCCGGCCGCTGTTCGCCGACCGCAGGGTACGCGAAGCCCTGGGCCTGATGTTCGACTTCGAGTGGACCAACCGCACCCTGTTCAGCGACGCCTACAAACGCGCGACCAGCTACTACCCGAACAGCGAGTTCGCCGCCAGCGGCCTGCCGGTCGGCCATGAATGGCTGCTGCTCTCGCCCTACCGCGAGCAGTTGCCCGCCAGCCTGTTCACCCAGCCTTTCAGCCTGCCCCAGACCGACGGCCGCGGCATCCCGCGCTCGACCCTGCGCCGGGCCCTGGGCCTGCTGGGCGAAGCCGGCTGGAAGCTCAACGGCCAGCGCCTGCTCGACAGCAACGGGCAACCGCTGCGCTTCGAGCTGCTGCTGGTCAACCCGAACCTGGAACGGATCCTCCAGCCCTACGTCGAGAACCTGGCCAGCATCGGCATCGACGCGCGCCTGCGCACCGTCGACCGGGCGCAGTACAAGCAGCGCCTGGACCAGTTCGACTTCGACATGATCCTCATGACCCTCAACCAGACCCTGAGCCCGGGCCTGGAGCAATGGCAGTACTTCCACTCCAGCCAGGTCGGGGTCAAGGGCAGCAAGAACTATGCGGGCATCGCCAACCCCGTCGTCGATCACCTGCTGGAACAACTGCTCGCCGTGCAGAGCCGCGACGAACAACTGGCCGCCGGTCGGGCCCTCGACCGCGTGCTGCTGTGGCAGCACTACATCGTCCCCAACTGGTACCTCAACTATCATCGCCTGGCGTACCGCAACCGGTTCGCCTTCGTCACCACGCCGCCCTATCAGCTGGGTCTGAGCGCCTGGTGGCTGAAGTCCCTGGAGAAAGCCCAATGATGCCCCTGCGTGCCCTGCTCCTGCGGGTCGGCTCCGTGCTGCTGGCGGGAGTCGCCGGCCTCGCCCAGGCCGCCCCGCAACATGCCCTGACCCTGTACAACGAACCGCCGAAGTACCCGGCGAACTTCAAGCACTTCGACTACGTCAACCCGGACGCCCCCAAGGGCGGCACCTTCCGCGAAGCCGGCTTCGGCGGCTTCGACAGCCTCAACCCGTTCATCAACAAAGGCGTGCCGGCGGACAACATCGGCCTGATCTACGACACCCTGATGCGCCAGAGCCTGGACGAACCCTTCACCGAGTACGGCCTGGTGGCCGGGCAGATCGAGAAAGCCCCGGACAACAGCTGGGTGCGCTTCTACCTGCGCCCCGAGGCGCGCTTCCACGACGGCCAGCCGATCACTGCCTCCGACGTGGTGTTCAGCTTCCAGACCCTGATGAAGGCCGGTGCGCCGATGTACCGCGGCTACTACGCCGACGTCGAGGACGTGATCGCCGAAGATCCGCTCAAGGTGCTCTTCAAGTTCAAGCACACCAACAATCGCGAGCTGCCGCTGATTCTCGGCCAGCTGTCGGTACTGCCCAAGCACTGGTGGGAACACCGCGACTTTTCCAAGGGCAACCTGGAAATCCCCCTCGGCAGCGGCCCGTACAAGGTGGTGGAAGTGAAGGCCGGACGCTCGGTGCGCTACGAGCGGGTCAAGGACTACTGGGCCAAGGACCTGCCGATCAACCGCGGCCAGTTCAACTTCGACGTGATGGCCACCGACTACTACCGCGACAACACCGTGGCCCTGGAAGCGCTCAAGGCCGGACAGTTCGACTACTGGCTGGAGATCAGCGCGAAGAACTGGGCCAACGCCTACAACATCCCGGCGGTGGAACAGGGCCGGCTGATCAAGGAGCAGATCGCCAACGGCAACCCCACCGGCATGCAGGGTTTCGTCTACAACCTGCGCCGGCCGTTGTTCCAGGACGTGCGGGTGCGCCAGGCCCTGAGCCTGCTGCTGGACTTCGAGTGGACCAACAAGCAACTGTTCAACGGTGCCTACACCCGCACCCGCAGCTACTTCGAGAACTCGGAAATGGCCGCCACCGGCCTGCCTGACGCAGACGAGCTGCAAATCCTCGAACCGCTGCGCGGCAAGATCCCCGACCAGGTGTTCAGCGAAACCTTCCAGCCCTCGGTCTGCGACGGCAGCGGCATGATCCGCGCCCAGCAGCGCCATGCCTACCAATTGCTGCAGGAAGCCGGCTGGCACATCGTCGACGACAAGATGGTCGACGCCCAGGGCAAGCCGGTGGTGATCGAATTCCTGCTGGCCCAGACCGAGTTCGAGCGCGTGCTGCTGCCGTTCAAGCGCAACCTCGCCGATCTGGGGATCGACCTGGTGATCCGCCGGGTCGACGTGTCCCAGTACATCAACCGCCTGCGCTCGCGGGACTTCGACATGGTGGTCGGCAGCTTCCCGCAATCCAACTCGCCGGGTAACGAACAGCGCGAATACTGGAAGTCCTCCAGTGCCGACAACCCCGGCAGCCGCAACTTCATCGGCCTCAAGGACCCGACCATCGACACCCTGGTGGAAGACCTGATCAACGCCGACTCGCGCCAGAGCCTGGTGGCCCACACCCGCGCCCTGGACCGTGTGCTGCAATGGGGCTACTACGTGATTCCCAACTGGCACATCAAGACCTGGCGCGTGGCCTACTGGGACCACCTGGGCCACCCGACAGTCTCGCCCAAGTACGACATCGGCACCCAGACCTGGTGGATCAAGCCCGACGCCACCCCGGCCACCCACTCGCAGGCCGCCCCCGCCGGCGTGGAGCAATAAGATGCTGGCTTACATCCTGCGGCGACTGCTGCTGATCATCCCGACCCTGTTCGGCATCCTGCTGATCAACTTCGTCATCATCCAGGCGGCGCCCGGCGGCCCGGTGGAACAGATGATCGCCAAACTCGAGGGCTTCGAGGGCGCCACCAGCCGCATCGCCGGCGGCGGCGCCGAAGTCTCGGTGGCCGGCTCCAGCTACCGCGGCGCCCAGGGCCTGGACCCGGCCCTGGTCAAGGAAATCGAGAAGATGTACGGCTTCGACAAGTCGGCGCCGGAACGCCTGTGGATCATGGTCAAGAACTACGCCACCCTGGATTTCGGCGACAGCTTCTTCCGCGACGCCAAGGTGGTCGACCTGATCCGCGAAAAACTCCCGGTGTCCATCTCCCTGGGGCTGTGGAGCACCCTGATCATGTACCTGGTGTCGATCCCCCTGGGGATCGCCAAGGCCACCCGCCACGGCAGCCACTTCGACGTCTGGACCAGCTCGGCGATCATCGTCGGCTACGCGATCCCGGCGTTCCTGTTCGCCATCCTGCTGATCGTGATGTTCGCCGGCGGCAGCTATTTCGACTGGTTCCCGCTGCGCGGCCTGACCTCGAACAACTTCGACCAACTGAGCTGGGGCGGCAAGATCCTCGACTACTTCTGGCACCTGGCCCTGCCGATCACCGCCCTGGTGATCGGCAACTTCGCCACCATGACCCTGCTGACCAAGAACAGCTTCCTCGACGAGATCAACAAGCAGTACGTGATCACCGCCAAGGCCAAGGGCCTGACCCGGCGTCGCGTGCTCTACGGCCATGTGTTCCGCAACGCCATGCTGCTGGTGATCGCCGGTTTTCCCGCGGCCTTCATCGGCATCTTCTTCACCGGCTCCCTGCTGGTGGAGGTGATCTTCTCCCTCGACGGCCTGGGCCTGATGAGCTTCGAGGCGGCGATCAACCGCGATTACCCGGTGGTGTTCGGCACCCTGTTCATCTTCACCCTGCTGGGGCTGGTGGTGAAACTGATCGGCGATTTGACCTACACCCTGGTCGACCCACGCATCGACTTCGAAAGCCGGGAGCATTGAGATGAACCTGTCCCCCCTCAATCGCCGGCGTTTTGAGCTGTTCAAGGCCAACAAGCGCGGCTGGTGGTCGCTGTGGCTGTTCCTGCTGCTGTTCGGCGCCAGCCTGGGCGCCGAGCTGATCGCCAACGACAAGCCGCTGGTGGTGCACTACGACGACGGCTGGTACTTCCCGGCGCTCAAGCGCTACCCGGAAACCACCTTCGGCGGCGAATTCCCCCTGGAAGCCAACTACAAGAGCCCGTACATCCGCGAGCTGCTTGCGGCCAAGGAAGCCTGGGTGCTGTGGGCGCCGATCCGCTTCAGCTACCAGAGCATCAACTACGACCTGAAAGTCCCGGCCCCCGCGCCGCCCTCGGCGGACAACCTGCTGGGCACCGACGACCAGGGCCGCGACGTGCTGGCGCGGGTGATCTACGGCTTCCGGGTGTCGGTGCTGTTCGCCCTGACCCTGACCCTGCTCAGCTCGATCATCGGCGTCGCCGCCGGGGCCCTGCAGGGCTTCTACGGCGGCTGGGTCGACCTGGCCGGGCAGCGCTTCCTGGAGATCTGGTCCGGGCTGCCGGTGCTGTATTTGCTGATCATCCTCGCCAGTTTCGTGCAGCCCAACTTCTGGTGGCTGCTGGGGATCATGCTGCTGTTCTCCTGGATGAGCCTGGTGGACGTGGTGCGCGCCGAGTTCCTGCGCGGGCGCAACCTGGAATACGTGCGTGCCGCCCGGGCCCTGGGGATGCAGAACGGCGCGATCATGTTCCGCCATATCCTGCCCAACGCCATGGTCTCGACCATGACCTTCATGCCGTTCATCCTCACCGGCGCCATCGGCACCCTGACCGCCCTCGACTTCCTCGGTTTCGGCCTGCCACCCGGCGCGCCGTCATTGGGCGAACTGGTGGCCCAGGGTAAATCCAACCTGCAGGCGCCCTGGCTGGGCATCAGCGCCTTCGCCGTGCTGGCGGTCATGCTGAGCCTGCTGGTATTTATCGGCGAGTCCGCTCGCGATGCCTTCGACCCGAGGAAATGAGATGAATCAGGACAATCTGATCGAAGTCCGCGACCTCGCCGTCGAGTTTGTCGCCGGCGAACAGCAGCAACGGGTGGTCGAGGGCATCAGCTTCGATATCAAGCGCGGCGAAACCCTGGCCCTGGTGGGCGAAAGCGGCTCCGGCAAATCGGTGACCGCGCACTCGATCCTGCGCCTGCTGCCCTACCCCCTGGCCCGCCACCCGTCCGGGAGCATCCACTACGCCGGCCAGGACCTGCTGACCCAGAAAGAGAAAAGCATCCGCCATATCCGCGGCAACCGGATCGCGATGATCTTTCAGGAGCCGATGACCTCGCTCAACCCGCTGCACAGCATCGAGAAGCAGATCAACGAAGTGCTGGGCCTGCACAAGGGCCTGACCGGCAAGGTCGCCACCCGGCGCACCCTGGAGCTGCTGGAACTGGTGGGCATTCCCGAGCCGCACAAGCGCCTCAAGGCCCTGCCCCACGAGCTGTCCGGCGGCCAGAGGCAGCGGGTGATGATCGCCATGGCCCTGGCCAACGAGCCGGAGCTGCTGATCGCCGACGAGCCGACCACCGCCCTCGACGTCACCGTGCAACTGAAGATCCTCGAACTGCTCAAGGAGCTGCAGGCGCGCCTGGGGATGGCCCTGCTGCTGATCAGCCACGACCTCAACCTGGTGCGGCGCATCGCCCACCGCGTCTGCGTGATGCAACGTGGGCGGATCGTCGAGCAGGCGCCCTGCGAGGAGCTGTTCCGCGCGCCGCAACATCCCTACACACGTGAGCTGCTGGCCGCCGAGCCCAGCGGCGGGCCCGCGGGTAACGCGGTCGGCCAACCGCTGCTGCAGGTCGAGGACCTGAAGGTCTGGTTCCCGATCAAGAAAGGCTTGCTGCGCCACACCGTCGACCATGTGAAAGCGGTGGACGGCATCAACTTCAGCCTGCCCCAGGGCCAGACCCTGGGCATCGTCGGCGAAAGCGGCTCGGGCAAATCGACCCTGGGCCTGGCGATCCTGCGGCTGATAGCAAGCAAAGGCGCCATCCGCTTCGAAGGCAAGCAGTTGGATGGTCTGTCGCAACACCAGGTACGGCCGCTGCGCCGGGAAATGCAGGTGGTGTTCCAGGACCCCTTCGGCAGCCTCAGCCCGCGCATGTGCGTGAGCCAGATCGTTGGCGAAGGCCTGCGCATCCACAAGATCGGCACGCCGGAGGAACAGGAACAGGCCATCGTCGAGGCGCTCAAGGAAGTGGGGCTGGACCCGGAAACCCGGCACCGCTACCCCCACGAATTCTCCGGCGGGCAACGCCAGCGCATCGCCATCGCCCGAGCCCTGGTGCTCAAGCCGGCGCTGATCCTGCTGGACGAGCCGACCTCGGCCCTGGACCGCACCGTGCAACGCCAGGTGGTGGAACTGCTGCGCCGGCTGCAGGCCAAGTACAACCTGACCTACCTGTTCATCAGCCACGACCTGGCGGTGGTCAAGGCGCTGAGCCACCAGCTGATGGTGGTCAAGCACGGCCAGGTGGTGGAACAGGGCGACGCGCAACACATCTTCGCCGCCCCGCAGCACCCCTACACCCGGCAACTGCTGGAAGCTGCCTTCCTGGTGCCGGCCAGCCAGTGAGCGCGGCCTAGGCGACGCAGATGCCCGGCACCGCGACCTTCTGGAACAGATGCGGGGAAGCGACCGCGGAGGACGGATAAGCTGCGAGACTGGCCCGGAACTCGGGATGGGTGAACGCCGCCCGGAAATGCGCATTGGACTCCCAGATGGCGTAATTGAGGTAGGTCGGGCTGTCGCCGAGGGCGCGATGCAACTGGGTGGAGATGAAGCCCGGCTGCCGCTTCATGAAGCTGGCATCGTCTTGCCAGGCCTGCAGGAAGACCGGTTCGTCGGCCGGGTCCAGGGTGAAGAGGTTCACCAGGACCACCGACGAAGCCTCGAGGGCGATCTGGCGTTCGATTGGAAAAGCGGGGTCCATAGGGCGAATGAGAGACATGGCAATGCTCCAGTAGTGAGGGTTGAAAGCGTAATCACATTGCTAGATTGACATCACGATGTCAATCTAGCTGAAAGAATCAATTTGTCTGGATATTGACCTTATGCACCCACCTGAACCCACCCCGGCCGGGGCTGCCCTGACCGACTTCATTCTCAGCATGTTCCGCGCCAGCAACCAGACGCTGGCCTGGGGCGACCGGATCGTCGCGCCCCTGGGGCTGACCAGCGCCCGCTGGCAGATTCTGGGAGCGATCGTGGCGGCAGAACGCCCGCAGCCGGTGGCCTGGCTGGCCCGGGACCTGGAAGCCAACCGGCAGAACGTGCAGCGCATCGTCAACGACCTGGCCAAGGAAGGACTGGTGACCTTCGAGCCCAACCCCCATCACCGGCGCGCGCAGCTGGTGACCCTGACCGACAAGGGCACGACAGCGTTCAACCAGGCCATCGGCCTGTATACGCCGCTGGTCAACGAGCTGTCGGCCGGGCTTGAGGTGGCAGATATTCAAACCGCGCTGCGGGTGATCACCACGTTGCGCGGCAGGCTCGAAGGACAGGCGGACACCGAGGAATAGACAGCCGGGGCACGATATCGCCCCGGCTCACAGCTGCGCCAGCAGGCCGTCCACATCCACCGGTTGCTCCGGGTCGAACTCGATCTGGCCGATGCTGAAGCTGATGTCGTAGGCGCGCTGCGAAGCGCTGGTGCGCTCGTCGAGAATGTTCTGCAGGCGCGCGATGATCGCCAGTTTCTCGACCCGCTCCGAACCGGTCAGCAGCACCACGAAACGCTGGTACTCCAGGTGCCCGACCACGTCGCCGTCACGGAACGCGATGCGCAGCCCGTCGGCGAAGGTCTTCAGCGCGGCCTCCCCTTCGTCCTGGCCATAGGCCCGGCTGATGCGATGCAAGTCATCAAGTTCGAACAGCAGCAAGGTCGCCGGGCGGTGCAGGTCCTTGCAGACCTGCAGCGCATCGCCCGCCAGCACCGCAAAACCGTGCGGGTTGGGCAGCAGGGTCAGTTTGTCGAGGTTGGCCACCTGCACCGCGGCCAGTTCTTGCTCGGCCTGGCGGTTCTGATCGCGCAACAGTTGCCGGGACGGATCATCCGTCTCGGGCGACGGCACCGCAGTCGATGCCGAGGCAGGTTTGTCTGGGGAAAGCATCGCGCACTCCATTGGCGAGGGAACTCCTTTAGCGTAGCTGCCGCGGGCCCTGGCTTCCCTGACAACCACCCTCCCCGGCGGGCCTGGGCCGCAACTTCCGACAGGCGGACAGGGTCCACCCGCCTCGACCTGGAATCTGAACCGGGTCAGCGCCAGCAAACCGCTCCGGGGCATCACTGCTCAGCCGGTCAGGCCCGGGCCGCCCTGGTAGGAGCGGCCCGGATTGCGCTCGGGGTATCAGAAGTCGGTGGAGGCCGACAGCGCCCGCCAGGTCGCGGTTTCCTCCTCGACATAGGCGTTCTTCGCCGCGATGGCCGCCAGGGTGTCGGTGCCCAGGGGCAGGCGCAGCGGCGGTTGCTGCGCCTCGACCAGGGCGATCATCGCCTGCGCCAGCTTGTCCGGGTCGCCCGGCTGCTGCTGGTTGTAGGCCTTGGCCTGCTGCCGCACCACGCCGACGGTGGATGCGTAGTCGGCAATGCTGGCGGGCGATTCCAGCAACGAATTGCCGTCGAGGAAGTCGGTGCGGAAGTAACCCGGCTCCACCACCGTGACCTTCACTCCCAGGGGCGCCAGCTCGCTGTGCAGGGCTTCGCTCAGGCCTTCGACGGCGAACTTGGTCGAGCAGTAGACGCCGTAGCCCGCCCCCGACTGGTAGCCACCGATCGAAGAGATGTTGATCACATGGCCGCTGCGGGCGGCGCGCATGTGTGCCAGTACCCCGCGGGTCACGTTGAGCAGGCCGAACACATTGGTTTCATAGACCCGGCGGATCTCGTCGCTGCTGGCCTCTTCCACCGCGCCGAGCAGGCCGAAGCCGGCATTGTTGACCAGCACATCGATGCGGCCGAAGCGCTCCACGGCGCTCTGCGCCACCTCCCGGGCCTGAGCCTCGTCGGTGACGTCCAGTTGCGCGGCCAGCAGGCCCGGCTGCGCGCCGAAACGCTCGATGATCGACTGGGCGTTGCGCGCGGTGGCCACCACCGCATCGCCATGGGCCAGGGCCGCGGCGGTGATCTTGGCGCCGATGCCACGGGAAGCCCCGGTGATCAGCCAGACACGTTTGAAAGGGGTTTGCGAAGTCATGATCAGTACCTTGTAAGGAGTGGGTGAACACAAGGTACGCAAGGGCATTAGCCGGAAAAATCGCCTCGTGCTACAAGCACTATGAACCTCTCTTTCAGAATGGCCTTGCGATGAATCAGGACCCTTTCGACGGCTTGACCGAGTTTCTCGCCGTCGCCGAGCACAAGAGTTTCACCCAGGCGGCCAGCCAGCTGGGGGTGACCCCAACCGCCGTGAGCCAGGCGGTGAAAACCCTCGAACGACGCACCGGCGTCTTGCTGTTCCAGCGCACCACCCGCCGCGTGGCCCTGACCGAAGCCGGCAGCAGCCTGTTCGCCCGCCTGCGCCCGGCCGCCACTGAAATCGGCGATGCCCTGGCGGTGCTCGGCAGCTACCGCGACCGGCCGATGGGCACCTTGCGCCTGACCGCGCCGCGCCTGTCCGGCAGCCTGCTGCTGGAACCCTTGATCCCGCGTTTTCGCGCCGCCTACCCCGACGTCAGCCTGGAGATTTCCCTGGACGACGCCACGGTGGATCTGGTGAGCCAGGGCTTCGACGCCGGCATCCGCCTGGGCGAGTCCCTGGAAAAGGACATGATCGCCGTGCGCCTGACCCCGGACCTGCCCTGGTCGGTGGTGGGCGCGCCGGACTATTTCGCCAGGGCCGGCCGGCCACAGACCCCGGAAGAGCTGACCCGGCACCAGGGCATCGGCTATCGCTTCCTCACCTCGGGCCTGACCCATCGCTGGGAGTTCCGCCATAACGGCCGGGACTTCACCGTCGGCGTCCAGGGCGCGCTGGTGGTCAACGACCGCCAACTGTTGCTCGCCACGGCGCGGGCCGGCCAGGGGCTGGCCTACGCCTGCGACATCGAGATCGCCGACGACCTGGCCAGCGGGCGCCTGGAGCGCGTGCTGCAAGCCTTCGTGCCACGCAGTTCGGGGCTGTACCTGTACTTTCCCAGCCGTACCCAGAGCCAGCCGAAACTACGCGCCTTCATCGACATGGCCAGGGCCTGGGTGGCCGGGCAAGGCCGTTCCTGAGCGCAGCGGTTTGTCGATCTACGGCAATCCCGGGTGCCCCCGGGCTGGCTACGCTTGCTCAAGCGGGACACCCAGCCGAGGAGAGCCGTCATGTCGCACCTTCACCGCATCACGCCCTGCCTGTGGTTCGACCACCAGGCCGAAGCCGCCGCGCAGTTCTACTGTTCGATCTTCGATCACTCGCGCATCACCGCCCTCACCCACTATGGCAAGGCCGGGGTCGAGTTCCACGGCCGCCCCGAAGGCTCGGTGATGACCGTGTCCTTCGAGCTCGATGGCCAGACCTTCACCGGCCTCAACGGCGGTCCAGTGTTTACCTTCAACGAAGCCGTTTCGCTGCAGGTCAATTGCCAGAACCAGGGGGAAATCGATCACTTCTGGAGCGCCCTGTCCTACGGCGGCGATCCCCAGGCCCAGCAGTGCGGCTGGCTCAAGGACAAGTTCGGGCTGTCCTGGCAGATCGTGCCCTGCGCGCTGAACCACTGGATGACCGACCCCGACCCGGCCAAGTCGCAGCGGGTGATGCTGGCCCTGCTGCAGATGAAAAAACTCGATATCGCCGCGCTGGAACGAGCCTTCGCCGGCCAGACCTAATACACTCGCGAGCCTTGCTTGCCGATGGAATCCCTTTGATGAAGCCGAGCCAGACCCACAGCCCCGATAGCGCCCCGCGGTTCTGGCGCGATGGGGCACTGCCCTTTATCGAAGCCCGCTCCATCGCCGACGGGCGCAAGGTCTGCTACGCCTTGCATGCCCACGAGCATTTTTCCATCGGCGCCATCACTGCCGGGCACAGCACCTACCTGCACCAACAGACACGGTTGCGCATCAGCGCCGGCACCGTGGTGCTGATGAACCCCGGCGAAGTGCACGCCTGCAACCCGATCGACGACCAGCCCTGGTCCTATCGCATGCTCTATGTCGATACCCCCTGGTTGACCGATCTGCAGCACCAGCTGGGCTTCAGCCAGGAGCTGGGTTTTCGCCCCTTTGCCACCCCCTACAGCGACGACCCCGCGCTCTATGCCGGGCTCAATCGCCTGTATGAAGTGCTGGTGGACGAACAGGCCGAGACCTTGCAGAAACACAGCGCCGCGGTGGCGTTTTTCAGCGATCTGCAACAGCGCCTGAACCCGGCGCAGCAGCCGCTACGCGAGAGCAACCGGAAGCTGCAACGGGCCGCCGACTACATCCGCACGCACTGCACCCGCTCGCTGAAACTGGAAGAAATCTGCCAGGCCGCCGAGCTGTCGCCGTCCTACCTGATTCGTGCCTTCAAGCAGCATTACGGCATGACGCCCCACGCCTTCGTGGTCAACCGGCGGGTGCAGTTCGCCCAGAGCCGCCTGCGGGACGGCGAGCCGATCGCCGAGGTGGCCCTGGAAGCCGGCTTCGCCGACCAGGCGCATTTCCAGCGGGCGTTCAAACAGCATCTGGCGGCGACGCCGGGGCAGTATCGCGGCTGATGCGCCTGCCCTGGCGCTTCCCCCTCATGGCAACAACAGATACACCGCACTCGCCGCCAGCAGCAGCGCCATGCTGCGGTTGAACAGGCGCATGCCCCTGGGGTTGCTCAGGTACTGGCGCAGGAAGGTCCCGGCATAGGCCCAGCAGGCGATCGACAGGTAGCAGATCACGAAGTACACCAGCGCGAACTGCCACACCAGCAGCGCCTCGCCATTGGCGGCGAATACGCCCATACCGGCGACACAAGCCAGCCAGGCCTTGGGGTTGAGCCATTGCATGATCGCGCCGTACCAGGCCGACGGCGCCTTGGCGTTGTCGTCGCTGCCCAGCCGACCGTCATCCATCGCCAGCTTCCAGGCCATGAACAGCAGGAAGGCCACCCCGAACAGCTGGATGCCCCGGGTCAGGAACGGCCACAACCGCAGCAGCTCATGCAGGCCCAGGCCGATCAGCACCAGCAACAGCACGAAACCCAGGGTAGCGCCGCCGACATGCCGCAGGCTGGCGCGAAAACCGAACTGCGCGCCGGAACTCAGGGCCACGATATTGACCGGACCGGGGGTAATCGAAGAGGCTAGCGCGAAGGCCGCCATGGAAAACACTACGCTCATCTCACACCTTCATAGGATCGATCGGAAAGTCCGGTGACCACAGTAGGTGCCCAGGCCACCGGCTGTATTGAAGAAAAATACCCACCCTGGTTCACGGACCGCTGCCATGCCCGACGCACAGCTCCACGCCCCGACCCTCACCGCCCGCCTGTTGCTGCGACCGCCGACGCTGGACGACCTGGCCATCACCTGTCAGATCCACGGCGACCCACGCACCCAGCGCTACAACCCCGCCGGCCCGGACAACGCCGAGGCCAGCCAACGCCGGCTGCAAGGCTGGATACAGCACTGGCGCGAGCACGGCTTCGGCTACTGGGTGATCTGCGACTGCGCCCGCCCCGAACGGGTGCTGGGGTTCGGCGGCATCATGCACAGCCGCTTCGGCGAGCGCAGCGGGCTGAACCTGTACTTTCGTTTCGCCGTCGATG
This sequence comes from Pseudomonas sp. NPDC089530, assembly GCF_050280705.1. NCBI lineage: Bacteria > Pseudomonadati > Pseudomonadota > Gammaproteobacteria > Pseudomonadales > Pseudomonadaceae > Pseudomonas > Pseudomonas sp. NPDC089530. The sequence continues at coordinate 39,460 of NZ_JBNNVU010000001.1, forward strand.
CCTGGGGCCAGGGTTACGCCAACGAAATGGCCAACGCCGCGCTGCACCTGGCCTTCTTTGAGCTACGCGCCGAACAGGTGATCGGCCTGGTGCGCCCCGACAACCTGCCGTCGCGCCGCGCCCTGGAACGCCTGGGCCTGACCCTGGACGGCGAACTGGACGACTTCCCCGGCCTGGCGCCGAGCCTGCTGTACAGCCTCAGCGCCGAACACTACTTCGCGGCCAAGGCCACGCCGACCAACGACACCGCGCGGAACCTGGAGCCGTGAGCCAGATCGACCTGCAGCCGGCCCAGCGCGACGACTGGGAGTGCATCGAAAACCTGATGCAGTTCTTCATGTACGAACTCAGCCAGTGGCTGCCGATCAAGCTGGGGCAGCACGGCCTGTTCGCCATCCAGCCGAAGACCCCGTACTGGCGCCAACCCGGGACCCGACCCTGGCTGCTGCGGGTCGAGGGCGAACTGGCCGGTTTCGCCATAGTCGACGACGAGGTGCGCCTTGCCGAGGTGCAGTACAACCTCGCCTATCTCTTCGTGGTGCGGCGCTTTCGCGGGCGCGGCATCGGCCGCCAGGTGGTGACGCAACTACTGGCAGGGCTGCCCGGGCAGTGGCAGGTCCTACACCTGGATGCCAACCCGCCGGCCCGGGCATTCTGGGCCCGGGTCCTCCCCGAGCTCAGCGGCGGCGCCTTCAGTTGCCAGCCGAGCACGGCGGACGGCTATCCCTGCACCCTGTATAGATTCCTCGTCCCGGCATGAACTCAATGAGCCTTCTGAGCACTGAACACTGGCACATCAACTATCGTTGCGATGCCCGCCATCCAGGCAGCCTGTTTGTCTCCTCCTAGCCTGCGTAACGACACGAATAGGCAACTCAGGTCGAACACCTACATCAGCGGCTGACCAGCCTGGATGCTCTGGATCAGGTGCAGCGAAAGCCTTTTATCCCGCACAAGACCGATGTTTAATGCCGCCACTAAATGGCTATCAAGGGAAGGACATCGACAATGGGCTGGTTTGATCACGTTCTGGGAAGCGAACCCATGAAGAATCGGGAGCAGGAGATCTCCCCCGGCCCCCTCGACCTTAGCCTGATCAGCAAGGTCAGCTTCGATTCGATTCTCAAGCTGCTGCTCGACGGTAAAAGCAAGGTAACGATTCCGGAGAGTGAGATGAGTATCTTTGCCGAGTCCTTTATCGACCTGGGAGGCACTCACTGGCTATCGCGCTATTTCCTCGACCCCAGCGACCATTGGCTGCAGATTCATACACACGGCAACGGCGGCGACTTTCAGGTCGAATCAGTCCTTCTGTTCGAGACTATTGTCAGAGCGGATATCGACAGCGGCGAACGGCTGAGCTGTCTGGTTGCCCCCTGGGCCTTGATCGGTAATCCCACACTCACTCATGAAGGTCTCGAATACAGCCGGGAATGGGGGGTAGAGACAGGGCAAACAGCCTTGTTGCCTTTGACGGAATACGTCCACCATCAGGATGACGAGGACGACCAAGACCCTGACAGCATCATGCACCGCTCAGTGCTTTACTCCCGCGACACAGGTTTGACCAATCGCCGGGAGTTCCTGCTATTTGGGCTGGATGACGATGTTTCTTTCACTGTCGCGCGAGGTATCTCCTTGTACTTGAGCGATCTGCACGTCAGTTATCCTGGATAGGCTCCGACCTGATCTTCTCAAGCAGCCTTCAGAACCTTGGATCCTCTATCGAGTTCGGCCTTGAAAAATATCACGCGTGAGCTATTGAACAGAGACAGATCATCCTGTAATTTTTCTCACGCGTGATACGTGAGAAACGGAGTCACCCCATGAAAAAGACCCTCCCGGCCCGTCAGCCCGCTGACCCACCGGCTTCCTCAGAGAGTCGACAAGGAGAGCGCTCGAAAGCGTCCAGCGACAAGGCGTCCGGCAAGAAACCATCGAGCTTCTATATGAAGCAGATGCGCGCGGGCCTGAGTGCCGCTGGTTATGTGAAACACGAAACCTGGGTACTTCCGGAAAACCGGAGCGTGCTCAAGCAACTTGAGAAGAAGCTGCGCCAGCCCCTGATCGGCGGCGCACCGGTATTGGAGAACGACATGATTGCAGGTGAGAACTGGACCATCGATCGCCTCTTCGGCGCCTTGCAGGCCCTGGACGAAGTGACCTCGAACGAAATCGGCCTGACCCTGGTTCAAGGGGCCGAGCAAAGCATCAAGCTGGACATGCACGAGTTCGGCGGCCTGCCGATCTACATCGCGGTGGTCGGCGAGCAGATCATCGTCGACACCGTGCTGGTGGACCTGGAGTCGATCAACGACGTCGCCCGGTTCAACGACGCGGTACTGCGCAGCCGGGAGATGTTCCCCCTGTCCTCCATCGGCATCGAGTCCATGCCCAACGGCCAGACCGTCTACAACATGTTCGGCGCCCTGAGCTCGGCGTCGAACCTGACCAACGTGGTCACCGAAATCAAGACCCTGGTGGATAACGTCCAGCGCGCCACCGAAGCTTTCGAAAGCTTCTTCAACTGATTACCCAGCATCCGGAGTACGCCTACATGACTCAGTCCATCTGGAACAAACTCTTCACCGCCCTGCGCGGCGGCGCCAACGAAGTCGGCGAAGCCATCGTCGACCAGCAGGCCCTGCGCATCCTCGACCAGGAAATCCGCGACGCCGACAACGCCCTGGCCAACGCCAAGCGCGAACTGGTCACCATCATGGCCAAGCACAAGCTGTCCACGGAGCGGGTGAGCGAATTCAACGCCAAGATCGCCGACCTGGAATCCAAGGCCGTTGCCGCCCTGCAAGCCAACCGCGAAGACCTGGCCCTGGAAGTCGCCGAAGCCATCTCGACCCTGACCACCGGCCTGGAAGCGGAACAGAAGCAAGCCAGCGAGTTCGGCGCCTATGCCGAGAACATGCGCAAGGACATCGGCAAGGCCGAAGCACGCATCCGCAGCCTGCGCCAGCAGGTGGACATGGCCAAGGCCCGCGAAAGCGTGCAGAAGGCCCAGGTCAGCGCCTCGATCGCCAGCGGCGGCGCCAACGGCAAGCTGGAAACCGCGGTCAACACCCTGAACCGCCTGCAAGCCAAGCAGGACCAGCGTGCGGCGGAACTGGAAGCCCAGGACCAACTGGCCGACGCGAGCAACGGCAACGACCTGGAGCGTCGCCTGCGCGAAGCCAACATCGTGCCCGACCAGGGCAGCGCCAACGCCATTCTCGAACGCCTGAAAAAACAGAAGTCGGCCGAGTAAGGCCCCTGCACTCCCTGTAGCCGCTGCCGTAGGCTGCGATCGACTGCGCAGCAGTCGCAAGGCCAGACGGCACGGCACTTCAGGAAAATCGCGTATTCGGCTTCACCACTGCTACGCAGCCGCTCGCAGGCTGCAGCAGTGGCTACACCGGTGTGGCGCTGGCCGCCCGGCACCCTTTTCTGGCCTATGGAGGGCCGCGATGGACACGAGCAAAGGCTTCAAGACCCTGGCGGGCCTGGCCCTGCTGATGGTCGCGGTACAGCTGCTCAATAGCCTCAGCGGCTACAGCCTGAATGTCTTTGGCCTGATCCCACGCACCCTGCTGGGCCTGCCGGGGATACTCGCCTCCCCCTTCCTCCACGGCTCCTTTGCCCACCTGAGCGCCAACCTGGTGCCCTTCCTGGTGCTCGGCGCCATGGTGGTCGCCGAAGGCCAGCGGCGCTTCGTGACGGTCAGCCTGATCATCATCCTGCTCTCCGGCGCCCTGGTGTGGCTGTTCGGCTTTCGCGGCATCCATGTCGGCGCCAGCTCCTGGGTCTTCGGCCTCTGGGCCTATATCCTCACCCGCGCCTGGCTGCTGCGCAGTTGGGGCAGCCTGTTGGCCGCCGGCGTGACGATGTTCCTGTACTCCGGCCTGGTGCTGGGGTTTCTGCCGCGGGCCGGAGTGTCCTTCGAAGGGCATATCGCCGGCGCCTTCTCGGGCTTCATCGCAGCAAAAATGCTTTTATCCGGCGCCAAGCCGATGTCTAATGCCGCGCGGCCATGACGCACGCCCCACCCGGGCGCTGCCCACTGCATCACGGATAGAACAGTTCACCAGCAAATCAGGGATTCGATGTCGATCTTCATCCTGCTTCGGGTATACGCGGCCACCTTTTTCCAGCGCTTCGGCTGGATGGGCCTGGCCATTGCGCTCGGCGTGCATGCCGCGACCTCCTATCTCGGCCTGGTGGCCTTGGGCGAGCAGCACCTCACCGCGCCCGCGACCTTCATCTATTTCTATTTCACCACCACCCTGACCGTGGGTTATGGCGACCTGTCGCCACAATCCGCCGCTGGCCGGGTGTTCGTCGCCGTGTGGGTGATGCTCGGCGGCATCGCCCTGCTGACCGCGGCCATCGGCAAGACCACCAGCAGCATCATCGACGTATGGAGAAAAGGCATGAAAGGCAAAGGCGACTTCACCGGCAAGACCGGCCATACCGTGCTGGTCGGCTGGGAAGGCGCGTCCAGCGAGCGGGTGATCGAACTGCTGCTGCAGGACGAAACCTCCAACGACAACCTGATCGTGATCTGCGACGCGACCCTCGAAGAGAACCCGATGCAGGGCAAGGCCGCCTTCGTGCGCGGCGAAAGCCTGTCGTCCGCCGCCCTGCTGCTGCGCGCCGGGGTGCCCGGCGCCGAACGCGTGCTGGTGCGCACCTGCTCCGACGACCTGACCCTGGCCAGCGTCCTGGCGATCAACCAGCTGCGCCCCAGCGGCCATGTGGTCGCCCACTTCAACGACAGTGAAATCGCTACCCTGGCCGCCTCCTACGCGCCTAAGCTGGAGTGCACCTCGAGCATGGCCATCGAGATGCTGGTCCGCTCGTCCCAGGACCCGGGCTCCTCGGTGGTGATCAACGAACTGCTGTGCGTCGGCGAAGGCGCCACCCAGTACGTCATGCGCCTGCCCGACACCTATGAATGCACCTTCGCCGAGCTCTACGTGCGCCTCAAACAGCGCTACAACGCCACCCTGATCGGCTATCGCGCCCGCGGCGCGCAACACCCGCAGATCAACCCGCACAGCGACACGCGGGTCCAGGGCGGCGATCTCTTCTACATTGCTTCCACTCGCCTGAAGGACCTCGACAATGGGATGGTTTAAACGTTTTATGGGGCTGCAGGCCCCGACCAGCACAGAGCCGGTTTCTTCGGCCGGCCCGCTCGGCCTGAACATGGGCGTCGGCGTGCGCTTCGACGCCAGCCTCAAGCTGCTGCTCGACGGCAAGACCGGCGTCACGATTCCCGGCGACCAGGCGGTCTACAGCGAAGGCCGGGTGGACCTGGGCCAGTCCGAATGGCTGTCGCGCTATTACCTGGACGACGAGGACTACTGGTTGCAGGTGCACACCAGCGGTGGTGTCGACGGCCAGGTCAAGTCGGTGATCCTGTTCAACTACCTGAGCAACCAGGCCATCAACAGCGAAGCCGAGCTGCGCCGCCTGGCCGGCCCCGGCAGCCTGATCGGCCGTCCGACCTACACCCTCGACGGGGTTGAGTACCAGCGCGAATGGGGCACCGAAACCGGCCAGACCGAGCTGGTGCCGCTGCATGAGCAGGTCTCCAAGCCCGACGAGACCTTCGCCTTCGACAGCCACTCGATGCTGTACGCCCGCGAGACCGGCCTGACCCAGCGCCGCGAATTCCTGCTGTTTTCCGTGGAGCAATACGCCGACGGCAGCGTCAGCCTGGTGACCTCCCTGGGCATTTCCCTCTACATGACCGACCTGCAAACCCTCTGACAAGGACCAGAACCCATGCTTGAAGCCCTTTCCATTTCCCTGAACAAGTTCGCCGTGGTCGGTTTCCTGACCTACATCCTCGGCGCGGCCGTGCTGTTCGCCCTGTTCCAGTTCGTCTACACCCACCTGACGCCGCACAAGGAGTTCGAGCTGATCCGCGAGGGCAACGCCTCCGCCGCCATCGCCCTGGGCGGCGCTATCATCGGCTTCGCCATTCCGGCCAGCAACGTCATCGCCTACTCCATCAGCCTGCTGGATTTCGCGGTCTGGGCACTGATCGCCGCCGTGGTGCAACTGCTGGCGTTCCTGATGACCAGCCTGGTGCTCAAGGGCACGTCGCAACGCATCCGCAACGGTGAAATCGCCGCCGGCATCTATGTCGCCGCGGTGGCCATCAGCGTCGGCCTGCTCAACGCCGCCTGCATGACCCCTTCGCAGAACTGATCGACCGCACGGAGCCCTCGATGAAACGAAGCCAATACGTTCAGCTCTCCCTGGCCGCCTCGGTGGCGCTGGCGATCTCGGGCTGCAACTCGGAGCCGGAGACCCTCGCGGTCCAGCAGAAATTCAACTTCCAGTCGGTGCAGGAATGCGTGGACGGCAAGATCGCCGTGGACGTCTGCTCCGATGCCTATATCAAGGCCATGGCCGAGCACCGCGCCCAGGCGCCGGTCTACGACAACCAGGCCGATTGCGATGCCGACTTCGTCGAAAACTGGTGCCAGATCGACTCCAACGGCAAGTTCGTGCCGAAGCTGGGCGGCTTTGAAATCAACGCCCAGGGCGCCTTCACACGCGAGCAGTTGGCGGCGGCCGGGGTCAGCCCCGGGGTCAACTCGGGCTCGTCGCTCAGCAGCATCGACAGCGGCCTGCTCACCGGCCTGCTGATCGGCAACCTGCTCAGCGGCGGCAGCCGCAACTATTATTCCGAGCCGGTCTACCGCTACCGCGACGACCGCGGCGGCTATGCCAACTCGACGCTCAACCAGCGCATCGCCAGCGGCTCGACCTTCTCCAAGTCGCGCCAGGCCCAGTCGGGCAGCGGTTTCCGCGTCACCAGCCCACGATCGATGTCCGTCTCCTCCTCCACCTCCCGTGGCGGCTTCGGCAGCCAGGCCAGCGCCCGCAGCGGCTGGGGCGGCTCCAGTTCGAGTTCGGGCTGGAGCTCGGGACGCTCGAGCAGCTAAGGGGCCGCGTGATGAAGAGAATCCTCTGCAACGAACGCCCGGACTGGCGACAGACCGCGCAGAAGCTCGGCTTCCTGTTCCATACCATCGACGGCGAAGCCTACTGGGATGAAAGCGCCTACTACCAGTTCAGCCTCAAGCAGATCGAGGACGACCTGGAAGACCCGACCACCGAGATCCATGAGATGTGCATGGACCTGGTGGGCCGGGTGGTGCACGACGAGGCCCTGCTGGACCGCCTGAGCATTCCGCCGGCCTTCTACGACATGATCCGCACCTCATGGCTCGAAGGGCATCCGCACCTCTACGGCCGCCTGGATTTTTCCTACAGCGGCCAGGGCCCGGCGAAACTGCTGGAGCTGAACTACGACACCCCCACCAGCCTCTATGAAACGGCGGCGTTCCAGTGGGGCTGGCTGGAGCAGAACATCGAGCGCGGCCTGCTGCCCCGGCATGCCGACCAGTTCAACAGCATCGACACCCGCCTGCACCAGGCCTTCGCCCAGCTGGGGATCGAGCGGCCGTTCTATTTCGCCTCGATGAAGGACTCGGTGGAAGACCGCGCCACCACCGACTACCTGCGCCTGATCGCGGAAAAGGTCGGCATCGAGTCGCGGCATATCGACGTGGAAGACATCGGCCTTACCAACGAGGGGCGCTTCGTCGACCTGCAGGACCGCTGGATCCCGCACCTGTTCAAGCTGCACGCCTGGGAGTTCATCTTCCACGAACCCTTCGGCGCGGCGATCGCCGGCAGCGACACACAGTTTTTCGAACCGGCATGGAAATCCATCCTGTCCAACAAGGGCATCCTGCCGCTGCTCTGGGAGTTCAACCCGGGCCACCCCAACCTGCTGGAGGCCCACCTGGACCCGCACCCGCAGCATGAGGTGCCCAAGGGCTGGGTGCGCAAGCCGTTCTTCTCCCGCGAAGGCGCCAACATCGAACTGCGCACCCCGGAGAACGAGGTGGTCAAGGAAGACGGCCCCTACACCGACGCGCCCTACATCCTGCAATCCTTCGCCCCGCTGCCGCGCTTTGGCGACAGTTACACCCTGATCGGCTCCTGGGTCATCGGCGACCAGGCCGCCGGCATCGGCGTGCGCGAAGACAACAGCCTGATCACCAAGGACTCCAGCCGCTTCCTGCCGCACCTGATCCTCGACTGAAACCGACCGGGGCGCGCAAGGCGCCTCGGTTACCCTCCGGCCTATCGGGCAAAGACTGCAATGATCCCCTACAACAACTATCGCCCAGACTGTTTCATGACAGTTATTCAGGGTACGCCCAACAACTTGCCCCATCATTTATCTGTATTCGGACAGAGACTTTACTTAAAGCTGAACGAACACTTAATTCGCGGCAATTTAACCTTGACTTGATACCAGTGCCTGAGTAAATTGCGCGGGCCGGTCAAACCGGCCTTTTTTCAACTCACTAAAGAAGCCAATGGACACAGTATCTAGACGCTGTCTGGCCCTTGCATTCATGCAGAGCCGGGCACTGACCCAGACAATGACGGGGCTCGACTTTCGGTCGGGTAAGCTGCGCTAGAGCTTGACGCTCCTTCGTAACTTGCCTTCACCGGAACCAGTCCGGTCGCGAGGCAACTGTTATGAACTTCAAATCCACTGTAATGCCCGGCGTACGCGCCTTTGCATCGACCATGCGGGTCAAGCCCTGCGGTGAGCGCGTTGGCGCCGCCCGGGTCGGCACCCTGTATTCCGCACCCTCCCCCCAAGCCCGGCCACGGGCCAACTGGCGCGTCTGCCCGGTGACCTGCCGGCTCCAGCAACGCTGGAGTTTCGATGACAGCCAGGACCCTCAGAGTCGAAGCCTGGCCGGCCTCCTGCTGCAGGCCGGCCTGCTGCTGAGCCTGTCGCGGGACTCGCACTTCTAGTTCAACCGAAGGCACTTCAAAGTCCTTCCCGAACGTTTTCCTTAATAAGGAATTCGGCAACTTTCTATTGCCTGCTTAAAACAACAAGTTGGTGGTCACCCTTATGGACGAAGCCAGTAGTAGGTTCGTCGTATATCCCTGTTCACGGGATATGCGGCGAACGTTAAAACCCATAAAACGCAACTACCTGAATCGATCGCTTACTTGCGGCTCGACATACGTTCGCTCGTCCTTGAATAGGTGAGTGGTCTGTGTGTCGTGCCGCAAGCCTGCGGCAGGAGCACACGTAATGACTACGGTAAAAACCCGCACCCCCTCCGCGCAAAACCCCACCACCCGCGACGACACCCGGCTGTCGATGCGTGCGGCCCGGGAGGCGCAGAACAGCCTCGGCGTGACCCTGGACAACGTCAAGTCGACCGTCAACGGCCTGACCGAACTCGACGCCGAAGGCCGCCTGCAGCGCGACGGCTTCAACGAGGTGGCCCACGACCGGCCGCCCCACGCGCTGGTGCAATTGCTGCAAGCCTTCAACAACCCCTTCATCTATGTGCTGATGACCCTGACCGGCATCAGTTTCTTCACCGACTTCTGGCTGCCCCTGCAAGCCGGCGAGGAAACCGACCTGACCGGGGTGATCATCGTCCTGGTGATGGTGCTGGTCAGCGGCCTGATGCGCTTCTGGCAGGAATACCGTTCGGCCAAGGCCGCCGAGGCGCTCAAGGCCATGGTGCGGACCACCGCCACCGTGCTGCGCCGCGAGCAGATGGGCATGAAAGCCATGCTGCGCGAAGTGCCGATGCGCGACCTGGTGGTCGGCGACATCGTGCAACTGTCGGCCGGCGACATGATCCCCGCGGATATCCGCCTGATCGAGTCCCGCGACCTGTTCATCAGCCAGGCGGTGCTGACCGGCGAAGCGTTGCCGGTGGAGAAGTACGACACCCTGGGCGCGGTGCAGGAGAAATCCGCCCACCGCCCCGCCGCCGACCAGCAGGACCTGCTCGACCTGCCGAACATCTGCTTCATGGGCACCAACGTGGTCAGCGGCACCGCCACCGCGGTGGTGGTCGCCACCGGCGCGCGCACCTATTTCGGTTCCCTGGCGCGCTCCATCGTCGGCTCCCGCACCCAGACCGCCTTCGACCGTGGGGTGAACAGCGTCAGCTGGCTGCTGATCCGCTTCATGCTGGTGATGGTGCCAGTGGTGCTGCTGATCAACGGTTTCACCAAGGGCGACTGGGCCGAGGCCTTCATGTTCGCCCTGGCGGTGGCCGTCGGCCTGACCCCGGAAATGCTGCCGATGATCGTCAGCGCCAACCTGGCCAAGGGCGCCTCGGCCATGGCCAAGCGCAAGGTGGTGGTCAAGCGCCTCAACGCGATCCAGAACTTCGGCGCCATGGACGTGCTGTGCACCGACAAGACCGGCACCCTGACCCAGGACCGGATCATCCTCGAGCACCACGTCGACATCGGCGGCAGCCGCTGCGATCAGGTGCTGCAACTGGCGTGGCTGAACAGCTTCCACCAGAGCGGCATGAAGAACCTGATGGACCGCGCCGTGGTGCGCTTCGCCGAAGAGAACCCGAAGTTCAGCGCCCCCGATGCCTGGCGCAAGGTCGACGAACTGCCCTTCGACTTCGTCCGCCGGCGCCTGTCGGTGATCCTCGCCGATGACAGCGGCCATCATCTGCTGGTGTGCAAGGGCGCGGTCGAGGAAATGCTCGACACCGCCACCCGGGTGCGTCAGGACGGCGTGACCGTGGCCCTCGACGCCGGACGCCGCGCGGCGCTGCTGGAACTGGCCGAGGAATACAACCGCGACGGTTTCCGCGTGCTGCTGGTCGGCACCCGCGACCTGGCGCCGACCCAGACCCGTCAGCAGTACAGCGCCAGCGACGAGCGCGAGCTGATCATCGAAGGCTTCCTGACCTTCCTCGATCCACCCAAGGAAACCGCCGGCCCGGCCATCGCCGCGCTGCGCGAGAACGGCGTGACGGTGAAAGTGCTGACCGGCGACAACCCGATCGTCACCGCGAAGATCTGCCGCGAAGTCGGCCTGGACGTCGGCCAGCCGGTGCTCGGCCGCGATATCGAGCACATGGACGATGCAGTGCTCGGGCGCCTGGTGGAAGAACGCTCGGTGTTCGCCAAGCTCACCCCGCTGCAGAAATCCCGGGTACTCAAGGCCCTGCAGGCCAACGGCCACACCGTGGGCTTCCTCGGCGACGGCATCAACGACGCCCCGGCGCTGCGGGACGCCGACGTCGGCATCTCGGTGGACAGCGGTACCGACATCGCCAAGGAATCGGCGGACATCATCCTCCTGGAAAAGAGCCTGATGGTCCTGGAGGAAGGGGTGATCAAGGGTCGCGAGACCTTCGGCAACATCATGAAGTACCTGAACATGACCGCTAGCTCCAACTTCGGCAACGTGTTCTCGGTGCTGGTGGCCAGTGCGTTCATCCCGTTCCTGCCGATGCTGGCGATCCACCTGCTGCTGCAGAACCTGATGTACGACATCTCCCAGCTGTCGCTGCCGTGGGACAAGATGGACAAGGAGTTCCTGCGCAAACCGCGCAAGTGGGACGCGAAGAACATCGGCCGCTTCATGCTGTGGATCGGGCCGACCTCGTCGATCTTCGACATCACCACCTATGCCCTGATGTGGTTCGTGTTCGCCGCCAACAGCCCGGAGATGCAGGCGCTGTTCCAGTCCGGCTGGTTCATCGAGGGCCTGCTCTCACAGACGCTGGTGGTGCACATGCTGCGCACCCAGAAGATCCCGTTCATCCAGAGCACGGCGGCGCTGCCGGTGATGCTGATGACCGGGCTGGTGATGGCCCTGGGCATCTACGTACCGTTCTCGCCGCTGGGTGAAATGGTCGGCCTGGTACCGCTGCCGTGGGAATACTTCCCTTGGCTGGTGGGCACCCTGCTCAGCTACTGCGTCGTGGCCCAGACCATGAAGACCCTCTACATCCGTCGCTTCAAGCAGTGGTTCTGAGGAGCTGAGCCGCAATCGCGTCATCGGTGGGAGCTGGCTGGCCAGCGCTCAACGGTGACGCGGTATCCCTGATCGTCGGCGGCGCCTTCATCGCGGGCAAGTCGGATCGCCGCCCGCTCGCTCCTGCAGGACGGGTGCCGCGTGCCGCCTGGAGAACAGCCCATGAAAGCCTTTACCGACCTGCGGTCGCTGACCGAACGCACGTTGCGCGCCCTGCTGGTGAGCGCCCTGGAAAGCCTCGCCAGCCTGATCACCCTGGTCGGCGTCCGGCTGTATGCCCGGGGCCTGCTGAGCAGGATGGCAATCCGCGTACTGCTGGGCTTCGCCAGCGTCCTTCATCGCAGCTGCCTGCGCCTGCTGCGATCCGCCAAGCCATGAAACACCACAAGGAGAGTCCTCATGTCGGGAACTACTCTGCTGATCAACCTCGCCGGCTCCATCGCCCTGTTGCTGTGGGGCACCCAGATGATTTCCTCGGCCCTGCTGCGCGGTTTCGGCACCCAGCTGCGCCAGTGGCTGGGGCAGCACCTGAACAACCGCTGGATGGCCCTGCTGTCCGGCGTCGCCATCACCGGGGTCCTGCAAAGCAGTACCGCGGTCAGCCTGATGGCCAGCTCCTTTACCGCCACCGGCACCCTGGGCCTGGCCCCCGCGCTGGCGGTGATGCTCGGGGCCAATATCGGCTCGACCCTGGTGGTGCAGCTGCTCAGCGTCGACGTCTCGCTGCTGGCGCCGCTGGTGCTGCTGGCGGGTTTCATCGTGTTCCGCCTGCGCGACGATTCGCGCTTTGAAAGCCTTGGCTGCGCGCTGATCGGCCTGGGGCTGATGCTGCTGGCCCTGCGCACCCTCGGCGCCACCCTGGGGGAAGTGGAAGGCACGCCGGTGTTCGCCGCGCTGATGCGCGGCCTCGACGGCGACCTGCTGATCGCCCTGCTGCTCGCCGCCCTGTTGACCTGGCTGTGCCATTCCAGCGTCGCCGTGGTGTTGCTGGTGGCATCCCTGGCCGCTACCGGGCTGCTGTCCTCGGTGACCGCCATGGCCCTGGTGCTGGGGATCAATATCGGCGGCGCCCTGCCGTCGCTGCTCAACGCCGACTCCAGCGTCGCCCGGCGCCTGCCCCTGGGCAATCTGCTGGTGCGCCTCATCGGCGCCGTCGCCCTGCTGCCGTGCCTGCCCTGGCTCGCACAACACTCGGCGGTCGCGGCCCTCGACCCCAGCCTGCGGGTGGTGTACCTGCACAGCCTGTTCAACCTGGCCCTGGCGCTGCTGTTCATCGGCCTGACCGGGCCCATGGCCGCCCTGCTGACCCGCCTGCTGCCCGAGCCGCAGCGCGATGTCGACCCGGGCATGCCGCAGTACCTGGACGAGGCCGGCCTGGCGGTGGCCAATATCGGCCTGTCCAACGCCGCCCGCGAGGCCCTGCGCCTGGCCGACATGCTGTCGCAGATGTTCGAGCGGGTGCTGCGCCTGTTCCAGGCCTCGACCCCGTCCGGCGCCGACGAAGTGCGGCGCATCGACCAGTCGCTGGACCTGCTCAGCGCCGCGATCCGGGCCTACCTGGCGGATATCGGCCAGGACGGCATCAGCGACCAGGACGCCGACCGCGCCCAGGAAATCCTGCTGTTCGCGATCAACCTCGAACACGCCGGCGACATCCTCTCCAGCAGCCTGACCCAGCTGGCGACGCGCCGGCTGCGCCGCGGCGAGCAGTTCTCGGTGTTCGAGCTGGACTGCATCCAGCCCCTGCACCAGGCCCTGGTGGACAGCCTGAGCCTGGCGATCACGGTGTTCCTGCGCGAAGACCTGCCCAGCGCCCACCAGTTGCTGGGCCGCAAGGAACTGGTCCGCCGGCTGGAAGCCGACGCCAGCCGCGAGCACTTTCGCAGCCTGCGCGAGGACCGCACGGCCTGGGCCGAGTCCGGGGACATTTTCCAGCGGGTGCTGCGCGATTACCGGCGCGTGCACCATCACGTCGCCGCCCTGGCCTATCCGGCGCTGGAGCGGGCCGGCGAGCGCGAACTGGACCACGCCGATCTGGGCGAGCTGTTGCTGGACAACCCGCTCAGCCTCAAGCCGACGGCAGAGGAGCGCGTGCGATGCGTGTCCTGATCTGCGCCGGCCGCCACTGCACCGACAGCCAGCTGTGCCGGCGGGTGCTCGACGCCTTTCAGCGCCTGTATGAAGTGCAGGTGCTGATCCACGGCGGCAACCAGTTCCTCGGCGCGCAGATCGAGGACTGGGGCCGGGAGATCGGCGCCGACATCGTGCGTTACCCGGCCAACTGGCAGCTGCACGGCAAGCTCGCCGAGCGCCTGCGCAACAGCTTCATGCTCCGCGACAGCCGGCCCGACATGGTCATCGCCCTGCCCGGTGGCGACGACACCGAAGAGCTGGTGGCCCAGGCCCGGGCAGCCGGCATCCCGACCCTGTCGGTCAGCGACTGGCAATGACCCTTCTCCCCCCCTGACTACGGAGCGGCCCGCAACCCGCGGCCGCTGCCCACCTTTTTAGCGAGATCAGCCATGTCCAAGTACACCCCATCCCGCAGCAACCGCTTCGCCAGCCTCACCCGTGACCTGCCCGCGGCCAAACGGCGCATGCTGCGGCGCAACCTGATGTTCGTCGCCCTCACCCTGAGCGTGATCGGCCTGCTCAGCCTGATCGCCAAGGCCAACGCCGCCGGCGGCGCCTACGTGGTGGACGACGGCGCGATCAACGCGCCGGGGGAATGCAACCTGGATGTCTGGTACCAGAGCCAGCGTCACCAGGGCTCCAACCACGCCGCGGTGTTCTCCCCGGCCTGCACCTTCGCCGGCCTGCCCCGGCTGCAACTGGGCGCCGCCCTCGAACGCAACCGCGAGGACGGCGACTCGCAGACCCAGTTGAGCCCGCAGCTCAAGGCGCAGCTGTGGAACCGCGAAGACCTGGGCCTGCAACTGGCCCTGGCGACCACCGCGCATTTCGCCCTCAACCGCGCCCATGCGTTCGACGGCGGCGATATCAGCCTGCCCCTGACCTACCAGCCCCTGGACCGCCTGCGCCTGAACTTCAACGCCGGCTGGACCCATGCCTACGACGACGGCCAGCAGAACCATCACTGGACCTGGGGCGGCGGCCTGGAATACGACCTGGGCCAGCGCCTGACCCTGGTCACCGAGCGCTACGGGCAACGCGGTGGCGAACAGGCCTGGCAAGCCGGGCCGCGGCTGCACCTGGGGGCGAACCTGGACCTCGACCTGGTGCTGGGCGGCCAGTTGAACGAAAGCCGCGACCGCTGGCTGACCAGCGGTGCGACCTTGAGGTTCTAAACGCGGTGTGCCTGACAGGACGTCTCGCGCGCAAGCTGCGCTCCTACAGAGGCCGACAACACCCCTGCGTCTGTAGGAGCCAGGCTTGCCGGCGATAGGCGCAGCGCGCCGGCAGGTCAGGCGCAGACGGCTCAGCGGATATCGCTGCGCCGGTACAGGCTCAGGCCCACGGCCAGCACCGCGAGCATGCCGGCGCAGCTGCGGTTGATCCACAACATCGCCCGCGCGGAGAAGCTGCGCACGGCATAACGCCCGCCAAAGGCGTAGGTGGCCATCATCACGCAATTGATCGCGGTGCTGACCAGCGCCAGGATCAGGTACTGCTGCGCCACCGGCTGGTCGGGGCGCACGAACTGCGGCAGGAAGGCCGAGAAAAACAGCAGCCCCTTGGGGTTCGACAAACCCACCAGCAACGAGCGCACGAACGCCCCGCGCCCGCTGCCGGCACTGCCGCCCGTCTGCACCGCCAGGGCCCGGGTCGGCGCCTTCCACAGCACCCACGCCAGGTACAACAGGTACGCCGCGCCGCCCCACTTGACCAGGGAGAACAACTGCTCGGAGGCTTGCAGCAACGCGCCCAGGCCACAGCCCACCGCACCGATCAGCAGCAGGTCGGACAGCATCGCCCCGGCCATGCCGCAACCGGCGATGCGCATGCCATGGGTGGCACCGTTATTGAGGGCCAGCAGCATCGACGGCCCGGGGGTCATGATCACGGCGCTGACGGTGATGACGTACAGAAAAAGCGTGGTGGCGTCCATTCGAACCCTCCCTAACAACTACAGACAGGACAGGTCGGGCAGCATACACCAGGGGCTTTCAAGCAGGCAGCGAAACACCCCAATCCGCCACCTGGCGGGCGCTGATGCTGACGCCACCGCAGACCACTATCACCACGTCCCGGGCGGCGGCGATGGCCGGGTGATCGAGGTAGGCCACCGCCAGGGACACACCGCAGGCCGGCTCCACCAGTTGGCGCAGGTCGTCGGCGTAACGCACCACGCCGAGGATCGCCTCGGCATCCGAAAGCACCACCGACTGATAGGGAAACCGCTGGATCTGCTGCAACGGCCAGGCCGCCACCCGGGCCGCCCCCAGGGAACTGGCGACAGTGTCGATCCTCTCCAGCTTGACCGGGTAGCCGGCCGCCAGCCCTGCGGCAAAGGAAGCGGCGCCCGCGGTTTCGCAGGCGACGATCAGGCAGTCATGACAGTGGTGACGCAACAGCCCGGTGAGGATACCGGCCAGCAAACCGCCGCCGCCCACCGAGGCGACTATCGCATCGACCTGCGGACAGTCTTCGAGGATTTCATCGACCATGGTGCTGTGCCCTTCCCACAGCACCGGGTGATCGAAAGCCGGGGCGTATTCGCAATCGGCGTTGGTGCAGAGCTCCAGCGCCCGCTCGTTGGCTTCGTCCCAGACCTTGCCGTGCACCAGCACCTGGGCGCCGGTGCGGGCGATACGCTCGCGGGTGGCTGGCGGGGTGGTCTCCGGCACCACGATGCAGGCTTGCAGACCGAGGCTGGCCGCCGCCACCGCCGTGGCCAGCCCGGCATTGCCGCCGGAAGGACAGACCACGCTGCGCTTGCCCTGCGCCGCGGCCTGGGAACAGAGCAGACCCAGGCCGCGGATCTTGAACGAACCGCCCGGTTGCAGGTTTTCCAGCTTGAGCCAGATGCGCCGGGTGGCCGTGGACAACCCGGGATGCAGGATCAGGGGGGTGCGGATATGCAGCATCATGGGCTCCTCGGTGGCAGACGGCTGTCTTCCAACCATAGATGCTCAGGCCTGCCCGTGCCGCCCCCCTGGCCGGTCGCCGGTCAGCGGATCGGCGGTACGCGGATATCGCCGCCGCGGCACTGGGTACGCACCCCTTTGCCACAGGCGCCGAACCCCAGGTTCTTGTCCAGGCACACCCGCACTTCGGAGAGTTCCGGGCCGCTGCACAGCACGGTTACGCCCTTGTCGGGAATGCCCGGGTTGGCCTGGCGGAACAGTTGCTCGATTTCCCGGGCCTCGAAGTAACGCACGGTCGTCGAGGGCTCCAGCGCCTGGGGAATCTTCACCTTGCCCAGGGCCTGGTCGGAAGCCTCCAGGTACCCCGTGGCGCCCAGGCCGCTGCAGGTGCCGTGCTTGCTCCATTCATGCTCCAGCAGCTTGGCGGTGGGGAACAGGGTCAGGCCCTTGGCCCGCTGCTCGGCGGTCAAGGGGGTCAGCGGCGGGCAGGATTCCGGCCAGCCGCCCTTGGCGTATTGCGGCCACAGGCCATGCAGGACAAAGCCGTAGCCCTTGCCGGAACACTGCTCGTTTTCCGGGTGGGTCAGGCAGAACGTCGGCGACCAGGACAGCGACAACAGGTAGTAATCGAACACGCCGGCGACCGATTCGCGCTGCTGTCGCGCCTCCCGCGCCTGGCTGACGCCGACGGTGCAGATCATCAAGGCAGCCAGCGCCGCCGTTGCAAACAGTTTTCTCATCGACCCTCTCCTTGGGATGGGCGGTTGGGGAACAGCCCGGTGGTGACCTGACCGGGATCGGCCAGACACCCTTCTTGGCACGGGGCTGTTGCAGGAACATGACAGGCCGCCGTACAGCGGCCGGTTAGCAGAGCGTTGTAGCAGACCCATCGCCCCGCCGCCACAGAGCCCGCGGCCAACACCAAACCTGTAGGAGCGCAGCTTGCGCGCGAGGCGCCCGGCCTGACACACCGCGTGGCTCCTATCGCCGGCAAGCCTGGCTCCTACAGTCCGTGGCGGGGATGAAGTCGGCGGCAAGTGCGCAAGATTGTTCAAGCCATTCCCGGTGCGGGCTGGCACAGTCGGTTTCCGTTCCCTGGTTGCAGAGACTCATGTCCAGCGTTCTTCTTCCCCGCGCCGCGTTCCTGCGTGGCGCCGTCGCCATCCTGCCGCTGTCCCTGGCCACCGCGCCCTGGGGCCTGCTGGCCGGTTCCATGGCCATCGAGGCCAATCTCACGCCCCTGCAAGGCCAGGGCCTGTCGAGCATCGTGTTCGCCGGCGCCGCGCAGTTGGTGGCGATCGGCATGCTCAAGGGCGGCGCCGGGATCTTCTCGATCCTGCTCACCACCCTGCTGCTGACCTCCCAGCACCTGCTGTACGGCATGAGCCTGCGTTCGGTGATATCCCCGCTGCCCGGGCGCTGGCGGGTGGGCCTGGGGTTCCTGCTCACCGATGAGCTGTTCGCCCTCACCAGCCAGCACGACAAACAGCAGTTCGACCGCTGGTACGCCCTCGGCGTGGGCCTGACGTTCTACATCGCCTGGAACCTGTTCACCCTGGCCGGCATCGTCCTCGGCCGTGCCATTCCCGGCCTCGAACACCTGGGGCTGGACTTCTCCATCGCCGCGACCTTTATCGCCCTGATCACGCCGCTGGTGCGCAACGTGCCGACGGTGGTCTGCGTGGCGGTATCGCTGTTCTGCTCGGTGCTGTTCAGCTATTGGCAATGGGGCTCGGCCCTGGTGCTGGCGGGCCTGATGGGCATGAGCGCGGGCTTTCTCTGCAACAAGTTCTACCAGGAGCGCACATGATGGTCTGGGCGGTGATTTTCGGCATGGGCTTGCTGGTGTTTCTCAACCGCTATGTGTTTCTCGAACCGCGGCTGCCGGTGCGCCTGAGCAGCAACGCCCGGCAGTTCCTCGGCTTTGCCGTGCCGGGCATGCTCACCGCGATCTGCGGGCCGATCGTGTTCATGCCCGAGCACCAGCTGAACCTGGCCTACGACAACCCCTACCTGATCAGCTCGCTGGTGGCCATCGTCCTGGTGATCTTCACCCGCAATACCCTGGTCAGCATGCTGTTGAGCATGGCGTTCTTTTTCCTGTTGCGCTGGTGGTTGTAGGAGCCAGGCTTGCCGGCGATGGGGCCAACCCGGCCGGCACCGGCTTCGTCACGGCGCCTTGGCTTCCTTGAGCAATTGCTGGATCACCTGTTCCTGCGCCGCGTAACTGCCCTCGCCAAAGTGGCTGTAGCGCACCTGGCCGCGGGCGTCGATAAAGTAGTGGGCCGGCCAGTACTGGTTGTCGAAGGCGCGCCAGATCGCGTAGTCGTTGTCGATGGCCACCGGGTAGCCGATGTCCAGCTTGCGCACCTGGGCCTTGACGTTGTCGATGACCTTCTCGAAGGCGTACTCCGGGGTGTGCACGCCGATTACCACCAGCCCGTCCTGGGCGTACTTCTTCGCCCAGGCGTTCACATACGGCAGGCTGTGCTGGCAGTTGATGCAGTCGTAGGTCCAGAAATCCACCAGCACCACCTTGCCGCGCAAGGCCTCGGCGTCCAGCGGCGGCGAGTTCAACCACGCTACCGCGCCGCTCAGCGACGGCATCGGGCCCTGGGCCGGCAACGCCTCGGCGGAAGCGGCGCCGGCCTTGTCGATCAAGTAGTCCAGGGCCTTGGGCACCGCCCTCAGCACACCCTGCTCAAGGACCGCCGCGCTCTGGGACGAGGTGCTGGCCAGCAGGCGACTGTCCAGCCCGCTACCAATCGCCACGGCCGCCAGCAACACCAGGCAACCGGCGGCACGGCGCAACCAGGCGGTGGCCGGCAACGACGGCTTGAGCCGGTCGACCAGCCCCCTGCCGGCGAAGATCAGCCCCCCCAGGGACAAGGCACTGCCCAGGCCGTAGGCCAGCAGCAACAGGCTGGTCTGGGCGCTGGCCCCTTGCAGCATGGCGCCGGTCAGGATCACCCCGAGGATCGGCCCGGCACAAGGTGCCCAGAGCAACCCGGTGGCCACCCCCAGCAACAGCGCCGCCAAGGGCCCGGAAAGCGTGCGCACCCGATCGAGGCGATTGCCCAGGCTGACCCAGGGCCGGGCCAGCCAGTGACCGATGCGGGCGGAAATCAGCGACAGGGCGAACAGCCCCAGCACCGCCAGGGCCAGCTGGCGCCCGATGCCGTTGGCCTGGGCTACCCAACTGCCGCCGGCCACCGCCAGGCTCGACACAAGGGCAAAGGTCAGCGCCATGCCGCCCAGGGTCAGCAGCACCGAGCCACGGGAGCGGTCGGCCCGGGCGAACAGGAACGGCACCACCGGAAGAATGCAGGGGCTGAGAATAGTCAGGACCCCGCCGAGAAATGCAATGAGCAGCATGGCATCACCTGTGATCGGTCAATGGTGCGCCCGCCATTGGCGGCGGGCGTCTTTAAGGCTGGACAGGTCGTTCAGGCCTGGTTGTCGGCGCGCATCCCTTGCGGGGTGCGCTCGTAGCCGCCCTCGGCGAGCAGCGGCTGGAGTTGCACAGAGGCGCGGCTCGCAAGCGGGCTGAGCTGGAAGCCCTGCGCGCCGGAAGAGGCCGCGGCGGCGCTGGCATCCACGGCCACGCCGGCCAGGGTCAAGGTCAGGGCGAACAGGCAGGTTTTCAGGGTGTTCATGGGCGGATCCTCAGGGCGAAACATCGCCGTTATCACTAGAGAGTGGGCTCAGTTGCCGTCGTTACAATTGTTGGCGAATTTGCGGTAATCCAGGATCTGGGTCCGGCCCTCGGAATCGAGGTAGGTCATGCGGGCGTTGACCACGCCGCAGGCCGGCCCGGCGTCTTCGGTCATCGACAGGACTTTCTGGATATCCAGGTGAGTGCCGTAGCTGTAGGTCTGGGCCTGCACGTTGCTTTCGGCGTGGGCCGGCAAGGTGGCGATATTCAGCGCGGCGAACAGGCCGGCGGCGTAGAGGGCGATGCGTTTCATGGTGGTGACCTCGGGCGACAATGGGTTGGGTGGCGAGGCGGACTGCCGTGCCTCGATGGGGCCCATTGAATGCGTGCGAGGTATCGCGCTTGTGTCGGCGAACCGCCCTGGCTGTCTTCCCGCGTATCCAGGCCGGCGAGGGATACAGAGCGATACAAAAGTGCTGGAAACCCCCGGTTTTGCATCGCCGTGTGTTCAACCAGACGCTGGATACACTGCAATACAAAAGCCCGCAGGCAAGCCCGGCCGGGCTCTATAAACTATGCTCCACGACCCAATGACAGAGGCTGCGCCCCATGGATCATGTCGATCACGTACTGATAGTCGACGACGACCGCGAGATCAGAGAGCTGGTGGGCAACTACCTGAAGAAGAACGGCCTGCGCACCACGGTGGTGGCGGACGGGCGGCAGATGCGCAGCTTCCTGGAGACCACCCCGGTGGACCTGATCGTGCTCGACATCATGCTCCCCGGCGACGATGGCCTGGTGCTGTGCCGCGAACTGCGCGCCGGCAAGCACAAGGCCACGCCGGTGCTGATGCTCACCGCCCGCAACGACGAGACCGACCGCATCATCGGCCTGGAGATGGGCGCCGACGATTACCTGGTCAAGCCCTTCGCCGCCCGCGAACTGCTGGCGCGGATCAATGCCGTTCTGCGGCGCACGCGCATGCTGCCGCCGAACCTGGTGGTCACCGAGAGCGGCCGCCTGCTGGGCTTCGGCCGCTGGCGCCTGGACACCACCGCGCGCCACCTGCTGGACCAGGACGGCACCCTGGTCGCCCTGAGCGGCGCCGAATACCGCCTGCTGCGGGTGTTCCTCGACCACCCGCAACGGGTGCTCAACCGCGATCAGCTGCTCAACCTGACCCAGGGCCGCGACGCCGACCTGTTCGACCGCTCCATCGACCTGCTGGTCAGCCGCCTGCGCCAGCGCCTGCTGGACGACGCCCGCGAACCGGCCTACATCAAGACCGTGCGCAGCGAGGGCTATGTGTTCTCGCTGCCGGTGGAGATCCTCGAGGCGGCGTCGTGAAGCTGGCGCTGCACTGGCCACGCACCCTCGCCTCGCGGCTGTCGCTGATCTTCCTGATCGGCCTGGCGCTGGCCCAGGGCCTGTCGTTCGCCGCGCAGTCCTACGAGCGTTACCAGAGCGCGAAGATGACCATGCTTGGCAACCTGGAGAGCGATGTCTCGACCTCCATCGCCATTCTCGACCGCCTGCCCGCCGCCGAGCGCGCCGCCTGGCTGCCGCGCCTGCAACGCCGCAACTACGGCTACCTGCTCGACGCCGGCGAACCCGGCCAGCCCATGGATGCGAACGACGTGCCGGTTTCGGTGAACTCCATCAAGAGCGCCATCGGCCAGGACTACAACCTGACCTTCAGCAACATCCCCGGCCCGCGCCAACACTATCAGGCCCACCTGCGGCTGGCCGACGGCAACCCGCTGACCATCGACGTGCGCCCGGCGATGCTGCCAATGTCGCCCTGGCTGCCGGTGGTGCTGCTGGGGCAACTGCTGCTGTTGATCCTCTGCGCCTGGCTGGCGGTGCGGGTCGCGGTGCGCCCGCTGACCCGGCTGGCCCAGGCGGTGGACAGCCTCGACCCCAACACCCACGGCGTGCAGCTGGACGAAAAAGGCCCGCTGGAAGTGGTGCATGCGGCCCGGGCCTTCAACGCCATGCAGGCGCGGATCGGCGCCTACCTCAAGGAACGCATGCAACTGCTGGCGGCGATCTCCCACGACCTGCAGACGCCGATCACCCGCATGAAGCTGCGCGCCGAGTTCATGGACGACTCCAGCGAGAAAGACAAACTGTGGAGCGACCTCAGCGAAATGGAGCACCTGGTGCGCGAAGGCGTGGCCTATGCCCGCAGCATCCACGGCGCCACCGAGGCCAGTTGCCGGATCGCCCTGGACGCGTTTCTCGACAGCCTGGTGTTCGACTACCAGGACACCGGCCAGGACGTCGAGCTGGCGGGCAAGAACGGCGCGCTGATCGACACCCGGCCCCACGCCCTGCGCCGGGTCCTGGTGAACCTGGTGGACAACGCGCTGAAGTTCTCCGGCGCGGCGCGGATCGAGGTCCAGGCCCTGGCCGGCAATCGCCTGTCGATCAAGGTTCTGGACCGCGGCCCGGGGATCAGCGAGGAGCAGCTGGCGGAGGTGCTCAAGCCGTTCTACCGGGTGGAAAGCTCGCGCAACCGTGACACCGGCGGCACTGGCCTGGGCCTGGCCATCGCCCAGCAACTGGCGGTGGCCCTGGGTGGCTCGCTGCAGTTGAGCAATCGCCAGGGCGGCGGCCTGTGCGCCGAGCTGATCCTGGTCGGTGGCGGCCAGGCCAGCCTCTGAGCGCTTCGCTACACAGGCATACATAACCGGCCTTTGCTGACACAGCCGATATACACGGCCTTGCAAGACTCCTGGGACGCGCCGCACTGACGGCGCCAACCCCAAGGAGCCTGTGATGACCACCCAAACCTTCCCCTCGCCTTTGCACGGCTGGCGGCTGTTCAGCCTGCTGGCCGCCGCCGTGCTGCTGATGACCGCGCTGATCCTGCTGCTCGAACCAAACCTGGTCGAAGCCACCCGCAGCGCCATCCGCGCCACCGCGCGCTCGTCCTTCGCCCTGTTCCTGCTGGCCTTCACCGCCTCGGCCTGGGCCGTGCTGCGGCCCTCGCCGCTAAGCCAGACGCTGGTGCGCGAACGGCGCTACATCGGCCTGGCCTTTGCTTTCTCGCACCTGGTGCACGCGCTGCTGATCTACCGCTACGGGCAACTGAACCCCGAGTTCTGGCCCGGGCGCAGTACCCTGGGCAACCTGCCGGGGTCGGTGGGCTACCTGTTTATCCTGCTGCTGACCCTGACCTCGTTCAAAGGCCCGGCGGCGCTACTCAGCCGCCGCGCCTGGAAACGCCTGCACACCACCGGCATGTGGGTGCTCGCGGCGATCTTCGCCTACTCCAACTTCAAGCGCATTGCGCTGAGCGACTGGTACCTGCTGCCCTTCGCCATCACCGGCGCGGCCATGGTGTTCAACCTGCTGGGCAAACTGGCCCAGGCCAGCAAACGCCGGCAACGCCAGGCCCTCAATACACGCTGACCCTGTAGCCGCTACCGCAGGCTGCGATCGACCGCGTAGCGGGCGCCACACCAGGCGCTGCGGTGTTTCAGGCAGACCGTGCGTTCAGGTTTTGCGGCAACTGCGTCGGAGTGCCGCCCATACCGTTCGCAGCCTCGCGGGCTCGGCAGCGGCTACACAAGCAGCGCGGTTCTTGCACTTTCTCATTTCGCCTAGGAGATCCACCCCATGACCCTCACCCTTTCCTCCGCCTTTGGCGGGCTGCAACGCCAACTCGAACGCAGCGCCCCCTGGGTCGCGTCCCTCAGCCTGCGGGTCCTGCTGGCCTGGGAATTCTTCGAAGCGGGCCTGGAGAAATGGCACGGCGAAAACTGGTTCCAGGACATCCAGGCCGCCTTCCCGTTTCCCTTCGACCACCTGCCGGCGAGCCTGAACTGGCAACTGTCGATGTGGGCCGAACTGCTGTGCGCCCTGGCGCTGCTACTGGGCCTGGGCACCCGCTTCGCCGCGCTGGTGCTGATCGTGGTTACGGTGGTCGCCACCGCCGCCGTGCACTGGCCGGCCGACTGGTCGAGCCTCGGCGAACTGGCCCAGGGCTACACCATCAGCAACAAGGGCCACGGCAACTTCAAACTGCCGGCGATCTACCTCGCGGCGCTGCTGCCGCTGCTGTTCCAGGGGGCGGGGAAACTCAGCCTGGACGCGTTGATCGAGCGCCTGCGCCAGCGGCGCTGACGCACCAAGGCAAAAAAGCCGCGGCCTGGAGCTGCGGCTTTGGCGTTTCCAGAGGACCGCGTTTGTAACGGCTGAATCGCAATCCCCCTCACTCCACCGCCCCCTGTAGCCGCTGGCGCAGCCTGCGCTCGGGCGCGCAGCGGCCGCCAAGCCAGACGACGCGGAGTATCAGGAAGACCGCGACAGCAGGTTTTACGACGGCTACGCCACCGAGCGCAGGCTGCGCCAGCGGCTACACAGGGCGGGTAGCACCCTGCTTTTTTGCAGCATGCCCAAGCCACTGCTAACAAAAGCGCCAACTACAATCACGCCCACACCGCGCACCCTGTAGCCGCTGGCGCAGCCTGCGATCGGGCGCGCAGCGGCCGCCAAGCCAGGCAACGCGGTGTGCCAGGGGGGATCGCGATAGTAGGTTTTACAACGGCTACGCCAGCGGCTACACAGGGCGGGTAGCGCCGTGTATCCGTGGCGGCAGGTTCAAGCGAGGTCGAGGGCAACGGCTAGCGGGCGCTGCCGATAATGCCTTGGCTGTGCATCTGGCGCAGCAGGCGCTGGCCGTCAGCGATAAAGGTGTCGAGGTCGTCGAGGCCCGCCTCTTGGGCCAGGGCTTGCAGTTGGGCGTGCCCCGTCAGTTCGGGAAACTCTTCGACACGTTGCAGCAGGCGCCAGGCCAGGGGGCTGAGTTCACAGAAGTGCACGCGGCAGTCAGCATCGCGCCGAATCAGCAGCAGGGTCGGTGTATCCCCGGGCGCTATCGGGCGCCAGGCCGGGCCCAGG
The DNA here is from genome assembly GCF_050280705.1 of Pseudomonas sp. NPDC089530. NCBI lineage: Bacteria > Pseudomonadati > Pseudomonadota > Gammaproteobacteria > Pseudomonadales > Pseudomonadaceae > Pseudomonas > Pseudomonas sp. NPDC089530. The sequence goes on from NZ_JBNNVU010000001.1 coordinate 64,934, forward strand.
CGCTGCACCGGCCAGGCGTAGGCCAGCGGCCAGGCCAGGGGCGACAGCCGCAAGGACTTGGTCAGCAGCCGCTGCGGATCGCTGGCCGGCAACGGCTCGGCCTCGGCCTGTTGCAGGGCCATTTCGATCCACTCGTAATGGCTCAACTCGAGCATGAACGGCGGCCAGCCGGCGTCCTGCAAACCGGCTGGCAGAGAGGCCATCCAGGCCACGAACTCGCCGGCGATCTCGCCGAACTTCGGCGTGGCGCAGCGGTGCTCGCGCAGGAAAATCCGCAGCAGCCGGCACCAGTCTTCCTCGCCGAGTATCGAGCGCAACACCGGAAAGGTATTACCGAGCAACGACCGCAGGTTGTCGAACACCAGCTCGCGGTAAATCTCCACCCGCGCCCGGTCCATTCCGGCGGGCGGCGCGTGGCGCTCCGGGTCGCGCAGGTAAGCGGTCAGGGCTTGCTGCTGGGCCGCAAGGTCGATCATCGGCTTAGCCATGGGCCAGCCTCCCGCGGGCCTGAAGCGCCCTGCCCTGCAACTGGCGGATGCTGTCCAGCTCGCCCAGCAGCTCGGCGAACGGCGGAAAGTTGAAGTCCCGCTCCAGCAGGGTCGGCTGCACGCCGAAACGCTCATAGGCCTGCGCCAGCAAGGCCCAGACCACCGGTTTGACCGGCGCGCCGTGGGTGTCGATCTTCAGGTGGTCGGCCTCGTCGTAGTGCCCGGCCACATGCATCGCCACCACCCGTTCCGGCGGCAGGCCGGCGAGAAACGCCTGGGGGTCGAGCCCGTGGTTCACCGAGTTGACGTAGAGGTTGTTGACGTCCAGCAGCAGGTCGCAATCGGCTTCGGCCAGCACCGCCTTGGTGAAGGCCAGCTCGTCCATGTCCTGGCGCGGCGCCGCGTAGTAGGAGACGTTTTCCACCGCCAGGCGCCGGCCCAGCACGTCCTGGGCCTGGCGGATACGCGCCGCGACATGGCGCACCGCCTCGTCGGTAAAGGACAGCGGCAACAGGTCGTAGAGATGCCCGTCGTCGCTGCAGTAGCTCAGGTGTTCGCTGTACAGCGGCACATTAAAACGGTCGAGAAACTCGCGGACTTCCCGCAGGAACCCCAGGTCCAGCGGCGCCGGGCCGCCCAGGGACAAGGACAGGCCATGGCAACTGAGCGGGTAACGCTCGGCCAGGGCGCGCAGCGCGGCGCCATGGGCGCCGCCGATGCCGATCCAGTTTTCCGGTGCCAGCTCCAGAAAATCGAAAGCGCCCGCAGGCGCCGTATGCAGTGAGTCGAGCAAGGCCCGACGCAAGCCAAGCCCCACGGTGGCCGAAACCGGCGACCGTGGAGCCTGACGGGAAACTACGGAAGAGCGCATGGGCCGATCTCCTGATAAACCCGGAAAAAAAACGGGGAGCACCCGGTGCTCCCCGTCGCCAGCGATCAGGACTCGATCGCCGCACCGCACTTGCCTTCGCCGCATTTGCCTTCGGCCGAACCGGCCTTGGCCGCCTTGGTCGCCAGGTACTGCTTGGCTTCGTCGAGGCTGATGCCACCGTCATGGTTGGCGTCGATCTTGTCGAACTCGGCGGCCCGTTCCGGGGCGGCGGCAATGAACTCCTCGCGGGACACCTTGCCGTCGTGGTTGGTGTCGGTCTTGGCGAACTTGTCTTCGCCGCACTTGCCTTCGGTGGAGGTTTTCACCCCGTCGGCCGCGGCCAGGGTGTAGCCCTGGGACAGTTCGGTCATGCTCAGCGCCGAAGCCGCGGTGGACAGGCCCAGGCCGCCGACCAGGGCCAGGCCGAGCGCTACGTTGGAAGCAGTGGAGAGTTTGAACATGGTGATACCCCTTGGGATGGATTGACTAAAGATTCCCGCCACTGGCACCGGGCTGGCCGGTGCTGGCGAGTGGGCGTAGTTAATCCTCGGGGTGTATCCGGGCTGTGTGCGGAATCGGCGCCAGGCTAAGCGAATGTATCGGCGCCAGGCTGGTACACAGTCTGATACAAGGCCGTCGGCCAGCCGGCCCGACAAACCCTGGCTCAGGCCGGATTGAAACGCGGAATGTCCTGCAGCGCACGGTAGATCGGCAGCCCCAGGCGCTCGGCCATCAGCACCAGGGCATCGGCGCCGGCACAGACGCCGCCGGTACGCAGCAGCCCATCGCAACGCTGCAGTCGAGGCAGTGCCCGTGCCTGGAAGCCAGGGTTGAGCACGACCTCCTCGGCCGCGTTCGTTTCGCACGTCGGCAATCCCAACCACTGACTCGGTACAGGGTTGTGCCCGGCCTCGAACAGCTGCGCGGCACAATCATCCGCAGCGGAAGCGGCCACCAGGATCGTCAGCCGGCGCGGCGGCATCAGGCGCAGCTCCAGGTACTGCAGGAGCATGATGGTCTTGCCGTCGACGATCTCGCCGCTGCGCACCATCTCCAGCGCCTGCTGGTAACCCAGCTCCAGCACCTCGATGTCCTCGCCCTCTTCCTCCAGGCCGCCACCGGCGCCGATACGGTCGTCGGGGGCATACTCGCCGATGAAAAAGTGCAGGCGCTCGGTGACCGAACCCGGGCTCATGAAGGCTTCATAGACCTTCTCGACCGCGCCGACCCGGTAGCCGGTTTCCTCCTCGGCCTCCAGGCGGATGCGCTCTTCCGGGCTGGCATTGTCCAGCAGGCCGGCGGCGGTCTCGATCAGGTAGCCACTGTGGTCGTTGACATAGGTCGGCATGCGGAACTGGCGGATCAGCAGCACCGTGCGCCGCTCGCGGTTGTACAGCAGGATGGTGGCGCCATTGCCGCGGTCGTAGACCTCGCGGGTCTGGGCCTGCCAGCTGCCATCGCGGCGTTGCAGGTCGAAGCTGTATTTCTTCAGCAGGTACCAGTTGTCGGAGAGCATTTCCTCGGCGGTGATACGCACGGGGGCGGGTTGCATGGCTTTGCCTCTTTGCAGTTCGGTGTCATTCGATACGAGTGATGGGCAACGTGCGAGTCTACAGCGCACAGATCGGCATGCGCGTGAAAACCGCCCGGGCAGAAACGACAACGCCCCTCGGTCGAGGGGCGTTGTGGATGAAGCGTTAAGCTCGCTTACAGCTGGATCAGGTTAGCGATCTTCACGTCCGGATCGACATCGGCTTCGTAGTCGACGCCGTCGATCTCGAAACCGAACAGGCGCAGGAATTCATGCTTGTAGCCGGCGAAGTCGGTCAGCTGGTACAGGTTTTCGTTGGTGACTTCATCCCACAGCTGCTTCACGCGGTCCTGGATGGCCGGCTCCAGTTCCTTGTAGTCGGCACGCAGGCGGCCTTCCTCGTCGAGGATCGGGTTCGGGTTGTACAGGCTGTCCTTGTACAGGCCGTAGACCTGCTCGATGCAACCTTCGTGGGTGCCCTGCTCTTTCATGACCTTGAACAGCAGCGACAGGTACAGCGGCATGATCGGGATCGCCGAGCTGGCCTGGGTCACCACGGCCTTGAGCACCGATACCCGTGCATCGCCGCCCAGTTCCGACAGTTCCTTGCGGATGCCGATGACTTTCTGGTCCAGGTCCTTCTTGGCTTCGCCGATGGAACCGTTCCAGTAGATGTCGTGGGTCAGCTTCTCGCCCAGGTAGGTGAACGCGGTGGTCTTCGCGCCTTCGGCCAGGACACCGGCTTCGTGCAGCGCGTCCATCCACATCTGCCAGTCTTCGCCGCCCATCACGGCCACGGTGCCGTCGATTTCTTCCTGGGTGGCTGGCTGCAGCGTGGTTTCCTTGACGACTTCCTTGTCGGTGTCGACACCGCGCAGGGTCACCGATTTGCCCAGCGGCTTGAGGGTCGAGCTCAGCACTTCGCCGGTTTTCGGGTGGGTACGACGCGGAGCGGCCAGGCTGTAGACCACCAGGTCGATCTTGCCCAGGTCGCGCTTGATGGTTTCGATGGTCTGACGCTTCACTTCGTCGGAGAAAGCGTCGCCGTTGATGCTCTTGGCGTACAGGCCTTTTTCTTCGGCGAACTTGTGGAAGGCGGCGGAGTTGTACCAGCCGGCGGTGCCGAGCTTGCCGTCAACGCTGCCGCGCTCGAAGAACACACCCAGGGTGTTGGCGCCGCAACCGAAAGCGGCAGTGATACGCGCGGCCAGGCCGTAACCGGTGGAAGCACCGAGTACCAGTACGTTCTTTGGCCCAGCGTCGATGGTGCCTTGTTCGGTGACGTAGTCGATCTGTTGCTTGACGTTGGCTTCGCAACCGACCGGATGGGTCGTCACACAGATAAAGCCGCGAACGCGGGGTTTGATGACCATACACAATCTCCCAATTTCAATATGCCAAGAGCCAATACGGGCTGCAGCAGCGTCACTTGTTCAAGTCGTAGACGCTCGGAACGTCCTCGCGTCACGCCTTGGGGGTTCAATGCGTGCAGATTCGCCAGCCAGAATAAGTTCATTCCGGGGTTTGGGCCAGAAAACGCTGACCTTGCGCCCCGCTCGGCATGACCTGGAAAAAGTGCCGGTTATCGGTTCAAACGGTGGGCATCGTAGGCGTCCAGGGCCTGATAGGCGGTGTAGGTGGCCTGTGCGGCGACCAGGCCGGCCAGACCGAAGGTCGGCACCAGGCCGAACCTGCCGAAGCCCTGGGGAATCGGGATGGAACGGGCAATGGCATCCGCCAGCACCTCCCCGGCCACCGTGGTCGGCGCCATGCCGTGGCCGCCAAACCCCACCGCATGCCACACCCCGTTGTCGTCCTGGCCGATCTGCGCCATCTGCTGGCGGCCGTAGCTCATCAACCCGCCCCAGGCAAATTCGACCGCCACGTCCGCCAGTTGCGGATAGACCGTGACCAGGTCGGCCTTCAGCAAACCGGCAATCGCCTGCGGGCCGCGATCGAGGATGGAAATGCGCCCACCCCAGAGAATCCGGCTGTCCGCCAGCGCGCGGTAATAGTCGAAGGCGAACCGGGTGTCGTAGACGGCCGACTCGCAGTCGATCGCGTCCTTCAACCGCTCCCCCAGGGGCTGGGTGGCCATCACATAAGTAGCGATCGGCAGCGTCGCCCGTTCCACCGGGCGGTACAGCCCCCGAGCATAACCGCCCGCGGCGAACACCACCTGATCGGCCTGGACTTCGCCGCCCGCGGTCTTGATCAGGTACTTGCCGCCCTGCTGCTCGATCGCCAGGGCCGCGGAGTGTTCGTAAAGATCGATGCCGTAGCCGGCGACCGCCGCCGCCACGCCATGGACATACTTGAGCGGATGGAAGTGAAAGGCATTGCTCTCGAGCAGCGCGCCGAAGTAGCGCTCGGTCTTGAGCCGCTCCTTGAGTTCGCCGGCGGCAACGGGCTGCCAGTCGACGCCGTAGACTTCCTTCATCAGCTGCCGCGGCTTTTCCAGCCGCGCCGGGTCGTTGAACCAGTTGGCCAGCAACACGCCCCGGTCCACCAGGTCGCACTGGATGCCGTATTGCCGGACCCGCTGGCGGATCAGCTCGACCGCGTCGATGGTCAGCCGGTAGAGGCGCCGCGCCTCTTCGCGGCCCAGGGTCTTGAGCAGCTCGGCATTGCCCAGGCAGTAGCCGCCGAACACGAAACCACCATTGCGCCCCGAGGCGCCGTGCCCCAGGGTGTGGGACTCCAGCACCACCACATCCTTGACCCCGCGTTCGGCCAGGCCGAGGGCGGTGGACAGCCCGGCCAGGCCGCCGCCCAGGATGCAGACCCGGGTTTCCACCCGCCCGCCGAGCCGTGGGTAGTCGGTCTTGGCAACCGTGGCTTCGTAGTAGCTTTCGAGAAAACCTGTAGTCATCGCTTGGCCCCATATCCGTTGGGCATTTGCCCTTGAAGATCCCTGTCAGCCTTCGGAGCCGCCTCCAGTGGCGGGTCGCACTCGGACTTGTTGCGAATCATGGAAAAGCTCATTTCATCGAGCCTGACAAACCGGGACTTGCTGATGAGCTTGTGCGCCAGCCAGATGGCCAGGAACAGCGCCAGGCCAATATAGGTGGCGGTCAGCCCGGCCCAGTCGATCGAGTCCCCGAGCAGCGCTCCATAGTTCTGCCCCAGGGTGACGCACAGGCACAGCACAAAGGCGAAAATCGGCCCGAACGGAAAGAACCGCGACACATAAGGCAGGTTGCCCAGGTCGTTGCCCTGCAGCACATAGCCGCGCCGAAAGCGGTAGTGGCTGACCGCGATGCCCAGCCAGGCGATGAAGCCGAGCATGCCCGAGGTGTTGAGCAACCAGTTGTAGATCTGCCCCGGGCTGAAGATGAAGGTCAGGAAGCACAAGCCGGCCACCGTGGCGGTCGCCAGCAGCGCCCAGCGCGGGGTGCCGGACACGCTCAAGCGGGCGAAGATCGCCGGCGCCTTGCCTTCCAGGGCCAGGCTGTAGAGCATCCGCGAGGAGGCGTACATGCCGGAGTTGCCGGCGGACAGCACCGAAGTCAGGATCACCGCGTTCATCACCGCGGCCGCGCCGAGCAGGTCGGCCCTTTCGAAGATCAGGGTAAAGGGGCTGACCCGGATATCGGACACCCCGTTCTGCAGCAGGCTGGGGTCGTTGTAGGGAATCAGCAGGCCGATGATCAGGATGGTCAGCACGTAGAACAGCAGGATCCGCCAGAAGATCTGCCGCACCGCGCGCGGCACGTTCTTGCCGGGGTTGCGGGTTTCGCCCGCGGCGATGCCGACGAACTCGGTGCCCTGGAACGAGAAGCCCACCACCATCGCCACGCCGACCAGGGCGCCCAGGCCACCGACCACAGGCCCATCGCCAATCGACCAGAGCCTGGGCCCGGCATTTTCAGCGCCGCTGAGAATGCCGAACAACATCAGTACGCCGACCGCGATGAACAGCAGGATAGTGATGACTTTAATCAGCGAGAACCAATATTCGGCTTCGCCGAACATACGCACCGAGGCCATGTTGAGCGCCGCGATGATCACCAGGAAAATCCCACTCCAGATATAGCCCGGAACATCGGGAAACCAATAGGCCATGATGATCTGCGCGGCCACCAGATCGACCGCGATCGTCACCGCCCAGGAATACCAGTAGTTCCAGCCCAGGGCGAAACCGAAACTTTCATCCACATAGTTGGCGGCATACGTGGAGAACGAACCGGTGACCGGCATGCAGGAGGCCAGTTCGCCGAGGCTGGTCATCAGGAAGAACACCATGGCGCCGATGACGACAAAGGCCAGCAGCGCCCCGCCCGGCCCGGACTGGGCGATGGTCGAGCCCGAGGCCACGAACAGCCCGGTGCCGATGCAACCGCCGATGGCGATCATGTTCAGGTGCCGGGGCGTCAGGGTCCGTTTCAGCCCGTCGGCGGTTTTCTCGCGGTGAACATCGCCAGTCCTGTCGCACGCGGCCGGCACTTTCTGGGAGTCTGTCATGGGTTGCCTTCTTATTATATTTAAACCAACTAGGGTCGAATCGCGCTGTATGGAAGTGTCCCGTGGTTGTTTTTCCACGCTCACTAAAGCCCAGGGCCGCACCTATGACAAATGATTTTCCCGCATCACATCAGTCCCTTAGGGAATACGCTCTTAGTTACAAGCCTTGATGTGTCGACCTACTATTAAAAGGCTATCAGCGCACCCGTTAGAACCAATAATCTGTCAGGCTTAATTGGTTTTCTGCCATATAAAACAGAAACTTCCTACGAACTAATGACTTGACCAAGAGCAAGTAAGCCCTGCATAGCCAGGCTCGCGCCTGGCCTCCGGGGGGTGGGCATTCGTCCGTCTGCAGCTGGGTGATCGCGCCCGTGCTCACGGGGCGCCCGGATGGCAGTGCCGACTCGCTTGGCCCTGGCGGCTAGCCGTGCCAGCCCGCGAACCATTGGCCGAACGTGCGGGCCGGCAACGGCATGGAAAACAGGTAGCCCTGCCCCACGTCATACCCCTGGGCCCGCAAGATATCGCGCTGCTCGGGGTGCTCGATGCCCTCGGCGATCACCCGCAGGGACAGCCCTTTGCCGATACCTATGACCACTTCGCTCAAGGCGCGGCAGGACGCATCGTGTTCCAGGTCGTCGACGAAGCTCTTGTCCAGCTTCAGCTCGCTGATCGGCAAGCGCCGCAGGTAGCCCAGGCTGGAGTAGCCGGTGCCGAAGTCGTCGATGGCCAGGCGCACGCCCAGGGCATGCAGCCCATCGATGGTCTGTTCGGTGCTCGGGTTGCTGCACAGGAACACCCCTTCCGTCACCTCCAGGCACAGGTCCGCCGGCCGCAAGCCACAGCGCTGCAACTGCTGGGCGACCAGCCCCGCCAAGTTGAGGTTGTGGAAGTTGAGCGGCGACAGGTTGACCGACATGGACGGCACCCCCAGGCCCGAACGACGCCAGCGTGCCAGCTGCTCGCAGGCCTCGCGCAGCACCCATTGGCTGAGGTCGTTGATCAGGCCGCACTCCTCGGCCAGCGGGATAAAGCGCACGGGCGGGATGCTGCCCAGGCTCGGGTGCTCCCAGCGCGCCAGCGCCTCGACCCCGACCAGGCGTCCGCTGTGCAGGTCGATCTGCGGTTGATAGACCAGATGCAGGCCGTCGCAGGTCAAGGCCTGGCGCAATGCCGTCTCCAGCAACAGCCGGTGCTGGGCGACCTGGTTCATTTCTTCGAGGAAAAACCTGAAGCTGCCACGCTCGCCGCGCTTGGCCTGGTACATGGCGATATCGGCGCAATGCAACAGGCTTTCCATATCCTGGCCGTCGCTCGGGTACAGGCTGATACCGATGCTGGCGGAGGGGACTACGGCGGTCCCGGCGATCTCGGCCGGGACGCTCAGGGTCTGGATCAGACGTTCGAGAAAGGGGGTGACCTTGGCCGCGTCCATCCGCGGCAGCACCAGCACGAACTCGTCGCCCGACAGCCGCCCGACGATATCCGCCTCGCGCAGCATGCTGCGCAGGCGTTGCGCCATGACCTGCAGCAGCTCATCGCCCGACGCATGCCCGAGGGCATCGTTGACCTGCTTGAAACGATCCAGGTCGACGAACAGCACCGCCAGTTCGCCCTGCTCCTGGGCGATCTCGGCAATGCTGTGGTTGGCCTGGGCCAGCAGGAAACTGCGATTGGGCAAACCGGTCAGGGCATCGTAGAACGCCATCTGGCGAATCGACTGGCGCGCCTCCTCGCGCTCCAGCGCCAGCATGCACAGGTGGGTCCCGGCGGTGATCAGGTGGGCATGGGTGGTGTCGGGCTCGCGGCTCTCGCGAAAGTACAGGGCGAAGGTCGCGCCGACCCGGCCGGCGCTGTTGCGCACCGGGATCGACCAGCAAGCCCGCACTCCGACCTGCTGCGCCAGAATGCGGTAATCGGCCCACAGCGGATCGCTATCGATATCGGTGACCAGCACCGGTTCGCCACGAAAGGCCGCGGTGCCGCAGGAACCGGCGCTCGGGCCGATCGGCTGCCCGTCGATCGCCTTGCAGTAATCGGCCGGCAGGCTGGGGCTGGCCAGGGGATGCACCAGCCCTTGTTGATCGACGCTGAGGACCGAAACGATGACCTCCGGCGCCAGGCGCTCGATCTCCTGGCACAGCAGCGTCAGCACGCTTTCCAGGGACTGCTCTTGCAACAGCGCGCCGATGACCTTGTCCTGCAGCACTTCGTGCAACTTGGAACGGGTGATGTCGGTGAGCACGATAACGATATTGTCGATCCGCCCTTCGCCATCGAGCACCGGCGCCGAACAGACTTGCACCCACAACCGCTGGCCGTTGCGCTTGCTGATCAGGGCGCAGGCCTCATGGGGCTGGCCGTCGAGGAGGCGGTCCAGCTCCAGCTCGCCAGCCTCGACCTGCGCCGGACGGTCATGCACGAAAAACATCCGCGGCGAACGCCCCAGCAGCTCCTCGCGGGCATACCCCAACAGGCGCACCAGCCCGTCGTTGATATAGATCAGCCGGCCCTCGGCATCGACGATGCAGGTGGCCGAACTGGTGGCATTGACCGACATCGACAGCAGACGGTGCTCGATGTCCTTCAACCGCGTCTGGGTAATGTCCTTGAGGAAGGCGGCATAGAGAATGCGCCCCTGCAGGGTGATCTTCGAGATCGACATCGCGCCCCAGCGCTCTTCGCCGTCCTTGCGCGTGATGCACACATCGCGGCTGGCGCCGATGATCCGGTTGACCCCGGTCTCGCGGTTGGCGCCGACGAAACCGTCGTGCCGGGCGCGGAGGGGCATCGGCACCAGCGCGTTGACATTGCTGCCCAGCACCTCGCTGCGCGAACAGCCCCAGAACCCCTCGGCCGCGGCGTTGAAAAACACCACGCAGTTGCGTTCGTCGATGATCACCACCGCATCGATGGCCTGTTCCAGGGTCTGCACGAAAAAGTCTGCCGCTTCTTCGCCGCTCGTCAATCCGACGCTTGTATCCATTGCCGCCACTTTATAGATGCCACCACCGCCGTCGTCCCTGATGGCCGTGCAGCGCCCTAGCAAGAGCCCTCGGAGCTGGAGGGACCGGTCCTCGAAGCAACACCCGGTATGGAACGCGCTTGGCCAAACGGGCAGGACATCAGGGCATCGGCTTGGAAATACGCCGCTTTAGGCCATCGCGCTGAAAATAGAGAATAGCCTCGAAGTGACAGCTTCATGGAAAACCGGGCGCCCCCGCCGCATCGGCAAAACCACCCCAGAGACAGCAGATCCGGGCTCTCGCCCCCGCGTCCGGGCAGCGCCTCGCCCGCCGCTCTGCGGCGCGGTTGTGCCACTGGCGCTTACGCCGCTTGCGTTGTCCGGCGCGCTGGCTTCTCATGGCGCCGGGGAGAGCCGCGCCCATCGCTGGGCGGCTCTTCAGGTTCTTCGATCCCGGGCAACAGGAGTAGCGGTGAATAAATTCTCGGACATGAGCACCTTCGTCGCGGTCGTCGAGGCGGCCAGTTTCGCCGAGGCCGGACGACGCCTGGGGACCACCAAATCCCTGGTCAGCCAACGCATGCAACAGTTGGAGAAGCGACTAGGCTGCGTGTTGCTGACCCGCGGCCGACCGCTGCAACTGACCGAGGCCGGCCAGTTGTTCTACGCCGACAGCATCCGCATCCTGCTGGAGCTGGAACGCGCCGAAGCCTCGGTCCAGGACAACCAGGCCAGCCTGAACGGCACCCTGCGCATCGCGGCGCCGATGGCCTTCACCCCGCGCTACCTGGCGCCGCTGCTGGCGCGCTTCGCCCTGCGCTACCCGCAGCTGTGCGTCGACATGGAGGCCCACGACAAAGTGGCCAACCTGCAGGACAGCCATTTCGACGTCGCCATTCGCCTGGGCATGCTCAACGATTCCTGCCTGGTGGCGCGCCCGCTGACCGAGAACCGCCACCTGATCTGCGCCAGCCCCGACTACCTGGCGCGCCGCGGCACGCCCGAACACCCCAGCGAGCTGCAGTTGCACGACGGGCTGATCTACTACCACCGCGAACCGAACGGCATGTGGAGCCTGCCGCTGGACGGCGCGCAGCACTCGTTCCGGATCCGCGTGCGCATGCGCACCGACTCCGGGCATCAGTTGCTCGAAGGAGCGCTGGCGGGCCTGGGGCTGGCGATCCTGCCGAGTTTCCTGGCCGCCGACGCCCTGCTCGACGGCAGCCTGGTGCCGGTGCTGGCCGACTATGCGCCGTCCGGGGGGCATATCTCGGCGGTGTACCGCAAGACGCTGCAAACCCCGCCTAAGGTCCAGGCGCTGATTCAGTTTCTCAGCGACGAGATCAGCCGCCCGGCGCCCTGGGATGCGGCCTTGATCGCCCGCGGCCTGATCGCCGACACCTCGAACGCATGAGCCTCGGGACCAGGCATCAGGTAAAGAAAAACTGAACGACAGGTTCACTTTCCACTGTCTGTCCCTCGTCGGCAGCGCCCCTTAGCCTCCTCCCATCAGACAGGCACCCGCCTGCCATGGGAGATGAACGATGAGTCACCACCAAGCAGCAAACCCTTCCCGCCGCAAACTGCTGGCCCAGACGATCGCCGGCTCGGCGGGCCTGGCCCTCGGCTCGCTGCTCGACGCCGGCCCGGTGTTCGCTGCCGCGCCAGGGGAAGCCGGCGGTACCGGCAAGGGCGCAGCCGGCAACCGCGTCGACGTACTGATTGTCGGCGGCGGCTCGGCGGGTGCGGTCATGGCCCGGCGCCTGAGTGAACGCAGCGAGCGTAACGTGCTGCTGCTCGAAGCCGGCCACGTCTACGGCACCCGCGATTACCCGCAAGTCATCGCCAGCAGCGACAGCGTCGGCGGCGACGCGGGCAGCGACTGGGGCTACCAGACCCAGCCCGGCCATATCGGCCACCCGATCCACGCCATCCGCGGCAAGGTGCTGGGCGGCAGCTCGGCGATCAACGGCGCGGTGGCGATCCGCGCGCGCCAGCAGGACCTGCTGGACTGGAACCTGCCCGGCTGGTCCTACGAGGAACTGTTACCGTCGTTCAAGAAACTTGAACGCCGCAACACCGGCAGCAGCGACCTGCACGGCCACGACGGCCCGCTGCCGGTGCATCAGCTGACCCTCAAGGACGTCACCCCCATGCAACGGGCGTTCGTCGAGGCCACCCAGGCCAACGGCTTCCGCCTGATCGAGGACTTCGATGGCCCCGACGCCAACGGCGTCGGCCCCTACCCGATGAATATCGTCAACGGCGTGCGGGTCAACACCGGTATCGCCTACCTCGATGATGTCGTGCGGGCGCGGCGCAACCTGCAGATCCGCGGCGACGTGCTGGTGGATAAAGTGCTGTTCGATGGCCCGCGCGCCATCGGCGTGCGCCTGGCCAGCGGCGAGGAAATCCATGCCGGCGAAGTCATCCTGTGCGCCGGCGCCTACGGCAGCGCGGCGATCCTGCTGCGCTCCGGCATCGGCCCGCGTCAGGACCTGGCGGCGCTGTCGATCCCCCTGGTGGCCGACCTGCCGGTGGGCCAGCGGCTCAAGGACCACCCCTTCTACTACAACGCCTACGCCGCTCGCCCCGAGCACATCGGCGCTCAGTCCCCGGCCATCGGCGCCAAGCTCTGGACCCACAGTTCCACGGCGCAGCACGGCGACCTCGACCTGCACATCACCGCCACCCACCTGTTCCCCCATGACCAGAGCCCGACCAAAGTCGGTTTCGTCCTGGCCGTGGCCCTGACCCGCCCGCTGTCGGTGGGCAGCCTCAAACTGGCCAGCCGCGACCCGGCCCAGGCGCCGCTGATCGACCTCAACTTTCTGGCTCGCGCCGAAGACCGCGCGCGCCTGCTGGAAGGGGTGAAACTGGCGCGCCGGATCGGCCAGAGCGCCCCGCTGAAGGACCTGATCCACTCCGAGCTGAACCCCGGCGCCCAAGCCAGCAGCGACGCGCAGATCGAACAGTCGATGCTGGCCACCCTGGACACCTACCACCACCCGACCTCCACCGCGCCCATGGGCCAGGCCGGCGCTCCCGGCGCCGTGGTCGACCTCGAAGGCCGGGTGCACGGCCTGCAGAAGCTGCGGGTGGTGGACGCGTCGATCTTCCCGGACGCCATCTCGGTCGCCACCAACATCACCACCATCGCCACCGCCGAACATATCGCGCGTCGCTACAGCTGAGCCGGAGAGCCTTGCCATGACGATTGAAAACACCCTGGCCAAACACTGGATCGACGGCGCCTGGGTCGACTCGACCCGCCACCGGGAATCCATCGACCCGGCCACCTCCCGCGTCATCGGCCATTACGCCGACGGCGGCGCCGCCGAAGCCGAGGCGGCCATCGCCGCGGCCGTGCGCGCCTTCGACAGTGCCTGGACCGACGACAGCGCCTTGCGCGCCCGGGTCCTCGACGAGCTGGCCGCCGCCTTCGAGCGCAACAGCGAGGCGCTGATCGAGCAACTGGCCCTGGAGAACGGCAAGATCAAGCCCGAAGCCCGCTTCGAAGTCTCCATGGTGCCGTCCAAGCTGCGCTTCTATGCGGCGCTGACCCGCACCGAACGCGGCCACAGCGGCACCCCGCGCCCCGACGTCGTGTCCATCGTGCTGCGCGAGCCGATGGGCGTGGCCGGGATCATCGTGCCGTGGAACTCGCCGGTGGTGCTGATGGTGCGCTCGCTGGCCCCGGCCCTGGCCGCCGGCGCCACGGTAGTAATCAAGATGCCCGGGCAGACCGCGCAGACCAACGCCCTGCTCGCCCGGGTGATGGCCGAAGCGCCGTCGTTGCCGCGGGGGGTGATCAACCTGTTCACCGAGTCCGGCGGCGACGGCTCGCGCTGCCTGATCGCCTCGCCCCAGGTGCCGGTCATCAGCTTCACCGGCTCTTCCGCCACCGGCCGGGCGATCTCCGCCGCCGGCGCGCAGTCGCTCAAGCGCTTCGGCCTGGAGCTGGGCGGCAAGACCCCGCACCTGGTGTTCGACGACGCCGACCTCGACGCCGCCCTGCCCGTGCTGGAAAAAGCCCTGACCGTGTTCGCCGGGCAGTTCTGCATGACCGGCTCGCGGCTGCTGGTGCAGCGCGGCATCGCCGACCCGCTGCGCGACCGCCTGGCCGCGCGCCTGCAAGCGGTACGGGTCGGCCCCGCCGCCGACCCGCGCAGCGACATGGGGCCGTTGATCGACAAGGCCAATGTGCAGCGCGTCGATCGGGCGGTCGAGGCGGCAATCGCCGCCGGCGCCAAAGTCATCGTACGCGGCGGGCCGGTCACCGAAGGCGAGCTGGCCGACGGCGCCTTCTACCGCCCGACCCTGCTGCAAGTCAGCGACTCGAAGCTGGACATCGTGCAGCAGGAAACCTTCGGCCCGGTGCTGACCCTGCAGGTCTTCGATACCGAAGCCGAGGCCGTGGCCCTGGCCAACGACAGCCAATACGGCCTGGCCGCCGCCGTCTGGACCCGCGACACCCAACGCTCGCTGCGCGTGGCGCGCAAGGTGCAGGCCGGCACCCTGTGGATCAACGACTGGGCCAAGGTCTACGACGAATTCGAGGAAGGCGGCTACCGCCAGTCCGGCCTGGGCCGCCTGAACGGCGTCGCGGCCATCGACGACTTTATTGAATACAAGCACATCACCTTGTCGACCGCCGAGGCTTGAAGTCGACAAGCACCATGACACCGCGCCCTGGACTCCAGGGCGCCACTCCACACCCTGAAGCACATCACAGAGAAGGTAATGAAATGGCCAACTTAGCCGCAATCGAGAAAGCCGAAAAATCCAAAGCCCCGATCGACGTCGTCAGCGCGTTCCTGGCCAACACCGCCAAGGACAGCGTCGCCCACGCCGCCACCAAACTGGTCAGCGCAGACGCCACCTATGTTTCGCTGAACTTTGAAAACCCCGAACTGCAACAGATCGAACCCTGGACAGGCACCCGTAGAGGCCGGCAGATCTATATCGACACCTTCTCCAACGTCGGCACCTACTGGGACATCAACGACTTCGCGGTCACCGATATTTTCGGCGAAGGCGAAAAGGTCGCGGTCTTCGGCAGCTTTACCTACACCTCGGTCGGCGTGGGCAATCGCTTTACCTCGCCGTTTTCGATTCTTGCCAAAGTGGTCGATGGGAAAATCGTTTATTTCCAGTTTATGGAAGATACCTATGCCTCGGCGAAGTCGTTTCGGGTGAGTGGGGAATGGGTGATTCAGTCGACTAAGGGGGGGGAGGTGTTTGGGGTGGGGGCGGATTGAGGCTGATTTTGAATCGTTGCTAGTTTAGTAGAGTTTTTGAGTGCCTACTTTTTGCCCTGGCTGTGTAAAAACACTATCGAGCAGTTGCATCACTCAGAAACGGAGTAAACATCTCGCTTCTACGTAAACTCCAAGTCTGCTGACTAACCGAACATTGGCAGATTTAACGTAGAAGCGAGGACTTTAAAATGGTCCGTGCGTTTTTACACAGCCTCGGTTGCAAGCGGACGCTCAGCCCATGAGTGCCTCCAACTAAAAAAGACGCCGAGCTTGTGCCAAGATTTATTGCCAGAACACACGCCCACACTCAAAGCACTCAGAGCTAAAAACTCTCCAGCCAAATAAAATCGGTCGACTTCTATATTCATGAATATAAAAACATTTAAAGAGTCACTCACTCAGCCATGTTTCCAAAATAGCTCTGGAGTGCACTGGCGCACTTGAGCGCTCTCTCCAATTCGATAGCAAGCTCTGAATCATTGCTCGTGACCAGTAGTCCTCTCGATATAAATAAAGAATCTGGCCGACCAATTGCATCACCTCACTTTTGTTATGATCAAAAAAACCTAATGAGAACACTAGGCAGCCAACGTACCATGTAGGTAGTTCGCTTTCGCAAAACAGCAGTACCAACGACTGCATATTTAGGCTAAAAAAACTATCTATTATATCTGATCTCTCATCTGCTGCTTGGCAAATGTAGCAGCAGAAAGCTGCAGCACGATGAATGATATTAAGTTTCTCATCCATAAAGAAACCAACAAGAATTTCATTATTAAGTCCATACCTTTCCAACAAAGAGTGCACGTCAGCTTCGGCATCCTCGATGTCGGCTCTACGCTCAGACGAGATGAACATACGCGCAATCAAAGTTAGAAAGTTTATTTCCTCGGGCAGTTTCAGTAAAAATGGTTTGGCATGTCTGACGTGATAACTCACATGCCCATTTAATGGAAGATCTTTTAGTATTGGTCTAATTTTTTCAGAGAAATCTGGCAAAGAGTCAAAAATCTTCCCCCAAGAACTAAATTGATACACAATTACCCTTGGGTGCCTCACGACTAAATTTAAAATAAAATCTAAGCACTCAGGAGATCTAAACTTGTAAGGCGGCTCGTTAAATTGGTCTGATGCCAACCAAATAGATAGAGCTATCAACGGGTGATATTTTGAGACAATTTCAAGCTTTTCTACGGAGTCTATATTGCCGACTTCTAAAATATCGAAAGCACTAGGTAAGCTAAAACCATTCAAGGTCCCTTCCATCAGTAAGAAATCAAATTCTTCCTGCGTTATGGATTTAAAAAACTCAAGCTGCCCCTTTAAAACTAAACCTCCCAACTCCACATCAAAGCTTACTGGAAGCAAGGCCTGAATATATTCAGGAAAAAACATATCCCCAACACCAATCAAATCCATTGCAGACAATACACTGCATAAATCTTGAAGTTGCTGCGACTTCGCGAAGCGAATAGTATCCAGCATCAATTTCAAGACTGGTGATTTAGTACTAAAAAAATCAATCTCAAATTTTATACTTTCAGGAATCGTTTTTGTCTTCCAGTCATGCTCATACCTGGCGATTGTTATGCCATCCAAATTACTACTGATCTGCTTGTTATATTTTGACGTATCGGCACCTTCAAGGAGCAGCATAAGAAGTTTAAGCTCAAGATCGGAAAGCCCAATTGAACTAGCCACTTGCTCCACGGCTTTTGTGCGCCGCAAAATACGCACTATAACCCAGAATTCGATTTTACTATCTAAGTTCTCACTAACCAAAAGCTGTAGAGTCCCCTCTAAAAACCAATGACTAATCGAAAACCCTTCGCTGGATGTATACATGGAATAGTGATCTGACAACAAAGATCTGTAAATTCTATTTATATAACCTGCAGATGAGCCAAAAATTTTAGATTTTATTTCACTTTTTCGAACATGAGTATCTGGTAGCTTTCTAGCCAGAACGATTGCAGCCCCAATCTGTTCTGGCTCACTGTATTCAAAGAGAGCGTCAGCCATACAGTTTAAAAGCCACGACAGTGTGTGCTGATGATTCAGAGACACCATATCAGATATCACTTCTGATTCGGTCATTGCATAAAGGGGTGTCAGTGCATCTTTGAATTTCAACCGAATAGTCCGATCTTGTTCGAGCACACCTTCATTTAAAAGTCGTAAAGTCAGAATTGCACCAACACCTAATCGCCGCTTAAATACCCGTATCGCATGTGAAGCATCACTATCGTCAATACCACAGATAACCTCTAATGCAATAGCCAGCTCTGTCGGCCTCATTGTAACAATCAAGGCGCTCACAACAAAATGCATAACTTCTCGCCAATGCGAGTCAGCGGCAATCACTTCAAGACGAGAGCGTAATTGAGATGGTTCTACGTTAGAGTAAATAAATTCACCAGCAAAAAACTCTTGCAGTTGCCGAATATCAAACCTAACAGTTTCATTGCTTTCAGGGGTGTTAACAAACACCAGCCTTTCCGTCGTCGCCTCCATCAACGTTTCGACTAAATCGTCAACGTTTTCTTCAACGTAGCGCTCGGTTGTTTGCCTTGCGAGATGACAGAATTGCTCTCTACCTAATGTGGTGTCTGCTCCATCACTTATTTCTGCGCTAGCATGCAGTGCGATACCCAAGCGGGCGTGAATCGCTTTCAATAAAATACTGTTATCTCGTAGCAGCTTGGAAATTCTCACATCTGGAAAGTTCTTTAGACTTTCTCTTTTCTTCATCACATCATAAAAATTATCAAATAGCTCCCATCGTTTCTCAGGTGGTCGCCCACCATCACGAACAACTACTGCCATAATATGTGACTGTAAAGGCGTCGTCATCAGCTCCCTCACTTGGGCAGACTCCATTGCCGCAGTCAATACATGTACTGCGGCTTCGCTCTCAGAATCACTTCTGCCAAATTTGATCACACCTTCCGCACACCGCATCGCTACGTCAGCTGGAAGCGGCACTAAATCTAAAGTAGCTGCATTTAAATGCTCAAACTGACCGGAATATCCCTGAGGCCTCGTAGTACACAAAACAAGTATATCTGCATCAAGCTCTGGCAATATTAAATTGGTGAGCCTTATGATTTCGTTTGCGACTTCGTCCTTTACATCATTTGGGACCTCATCAAGCCCATCAAAACCCAGAAACCAACTTCTTGTTGAGAATGCTTTTTTTAGTGTACCACCTTCAACTTTTTGATCTATTTTCTGCGATATTTTTTCGCACAAATAAGATAAAACCCCCTTCGCCTCACTACTAGATCTGGAACCATACCATGATGCGTAATCTTTTAATTCAATGCTAATTGGAATTCTCGGATTGGTCGGTTTGAAACCTAGTCTTTCGGCGACTGCAAGGAACTCTTTAGCCACGTCTGATGTGGCAGGTAGAACTAACGGAGCGCTTGGATCAAGAAGAAGCGCGGCTCTTTGGATTTGTGAAAAAAATTGACCTGCAGTAGATTTCCCTTGGCCGGGCCCACCTTTTAATAGAATCGCCCTTGCACGCCTGGGAATGTTCGACCAGTCACGCCAACCGTCACCGTATGAATGCCATACCGTAGGCCTATGAGCATTGGCGGAGGTGGCTACAAGTGTCTCCATTACATTTAACTCATCGCCTATAAACTTATTCTCGGTTGGTAAATCCACGAATAGCTCGTGGATTTTTGGTCTAACACCTGATGATCCCGCCTGCTCCAGCTTTGTGTAAATCTGATCATTGAATTGATCCAGAATGAGGTGATTTATAATAGGCTTGACTTGTGCAGTTGCCTCACCCATTTGATTATACATAGCAGTTAGCACATTCCCGGGCGTGAGAAAGTGACCATAATGAGATGCAGCTGTAGGATCCTCTGCTAAGAAATCCAATATCCTTCTTCCGCCCCATATATCGAACTTCACATCCTCACCGAAGCAATCAAAAACCAAAGATTTAATTGCATCATAGGCCCCAGTATTCGGGATTCCAGAGGGTTCTATGTTAGTTGCTATAATCCATATGTCTGGTGGCAGCCTTGATTCTGAATTTTCAAATGCCGCCAGCTCTTTTTTTATCTCCTTTATTAGCCACGCTTGAGGATCCTTAGATAGATGTGGCTTGTGAAATTTGGATTGAATATACCATACCCCACTCCATCGTTCAGTCATTGTTGGATAAGGAGCTTCCCCTTGTAAAAAACCATCTCTACCTCCATCAGCTCCTTGTGCAAAACCGGTTACACCTTTCCCCAAAACTTTTAAAGCCAGATAATTAACCAAATGCTCAAACGAGTGAGAGTCTAGTTGTGTAAGCTCATAAGTATCCGTCATCCTTTCATACTCCATTAGTCTTTTAAGGTTGCAGAGTGCACAGGTAGAGAAACTCCTATAGACGGGTAGCAGTAGACAGAACCTTCATCAGCAACGCAAGCATCCACTTGTACCAGGAATCCCGACTTGTATTTCCTACAGCTTAGTGACTTGCGCAGAATGTACTCCCCATCCACCGTGCCGAAGCAGGAAAAGCAGGATAAAATTACGTGAACAGTCTATGACACGAAGACTTAGGTAGGGGGTTGGACTGCATTGCAAGATCATTTGCAGCATTTAGCGTGCTAGCGTCTATCAATTGGATCCTTGCAACAGTTTCATTGAGATAGGAAAGCGCTTGGCCGGGACAGACCTAAATCGAACGTCCGATTCGGGCCGAGACCGCCTCGTGTCGTACGTCCGCTATGGCCGAGGCTGTGTAAAAACGCACTGACCATTTTGAAATCCTCGCTTCTACGCTAAATTTACCAACGTTCGGCTAGTCAGCAGACTTGGAGTTTACGTAAGAGCGAGATATTTGCTCCGTTTCTGAACACTACAACTGCTCAAGGGCGTTCTTACACAACCCCGGCCGTTAGCAGTCAGTTACATGAGCCGCAGCTCGTCCACCAACCCGGTTGCAAGCAGTTGGCGCACCAGTTCGCCGCTGCCCTGCGTTAACAGCTGGGCGCCGTCCTGCTGATTGAGGGCCCGTATGGCGTCGACGAGATTTCTGCAGCGCATGGCTGTTGTATCAATCCAGCGTATCGGGATTATGGGTGGCCACATGCTTGGGCACGCGGTTGAACAGGTCGGCGATGACGCTGTTGCTAGAACCGGCCTGTATGTGCGGCCAATACCCGGCGAATATGTTGTAGGTGCGGCGCCCCAGCAGCAAGTCGAACGGTTGCGAGAACAGCTCCTGCATGACCTGGCCGAAGGCTTCGTCGGCGTAGGGCACGACCCTGCCACCGAAGCGAAATTCGCCGCTGGTGTCTTCTCCAGGCCCGCCGGGCGCCTGGATAACCCATCCAGGCTCATGAAAGCGGAACGGAAAGCTTGCGCATGGTCTTCTCCTGGTTCGTCTGCGTAAAAGTGCTCAGGCAGAGAGCGCCGACGATCATTGCGACCCATCGGATGTATGCCCTGAAAAATAGTCAGGGCCAGGCTCTGGGAAATCGACAGTGCGATGCCGGGTAACCACCATTAAAAACGCCGCTTCCCTCCCACCCAGAAACGGCGCGCGACTACCCCCCTCCACTAAACCTTCAGCACCTCCCCTTCCCTCAAACCCAGCCCCACATCATCGATCACCGCCTTGCCCATCTCCGCCAGAAAATGCGCGGCCCAGGCGTAACGCTCGCCCTGCTCTTCCATGGCGGCATCGAGGGCGAGTTTCTTGGCGTAGTACAGCAGGGTCGACGCATGTTCCAGGGCTTGGTGCAGAGGCACGTCGGCGTTGACGCGGAACAGGGTTTGCTCGGCATCGCCGCAAAGACCGAAGGTAACGAAGCCGAGGGTTTTGACCGGGGTGGAAGTGCTCATAGCGCACCTCCGTTTACCCCGTTGAAGCGACCGCAATTGGTGGCGGTTTTGATAGCGCACATGATTGAAACTCCCATATCAAGGTGAGAGCTGCCACGTTCGCGACCAAACGAGTGGGTGGCAGCCGTGCGCGGATTGGTCGACCGGAGATACAGGAACCCGGCAGGGCCGAAGCCCTTCCACGCACAGCCGCCATTGCACGGAAATGCGAGCGCAAAAAAAGCGCCTGCAATCGTCAAGGGGGCGCTGTTGCGCCTGTATCAAGTCGGGCGACCAAACCCGATCGCTACGTTTGCAGCGACGATCAAAGGCTAGTCTCGGGCTCTATACAGGACAACGACAAAGGCGTGGCAGTTTATGTCTAACCCCATCGTCTTGGAAATATCGGGAGGGCGGTAAGTCAGGACGGGCTGCGCTCTGCGCGGGGTATCGAGGAGTCGGCTTATCCGGCCATGGTCGCAACTGGAAACACAGTCATGCAGCAGCTCACACGAGACTGTATGTCTTTAGGTGATGAGCTTCAGCCCACGACTCATTGCTTCGATAGCAACCCAGTCCGAGGGCGTCAAACTCGTCCTCACCTGTTTCTGCGGTGACGCCGATGCGACGCAAGGCGCGACTGATGGGAGAGTCTGGCCAGGCGGACATGTTCTCTTCATCGTCACCCACGTTCAGCACCACTTCTCCCTTGAGCCAAACAATGGCGTCTTGCCCACCTGTGCCGCCGTGAATAAATGTCGCTGCATAGACAATAGGAGCGTTGCTCGAGAGCGCTGAAGCAAGTTCAGCCGCACCTTGAGCCATCTCGCCCGATACAGGGAGTACTTCCTGCGCATCGTTCGTTGCGCGCTCTCTCAGCTCCGCCTCAACTTCCTGGGTGAGGGGTATCAGGGCAAACCCTTGGCGTAGAGGGCACACTACTGCCGACGGCAGCTTGCCGCGAGCTTCGATCAGAGCCTCAGTCGGCCCAATAAGAACTTGAATCCAGTGCATACTGTAGAGCTCGCAAAAAAACAGAAAAGACGGGCCGAGAACGAAGAGTATTTGAAGGACAAAAACGTCAAGGCACTTTTGTTCGCCATTGGCGAAGCCGAAGGCGGTGACTATCACGCGAAATACGGTCATGGCTGGGCCGAGGGTCATAAAACCGGAAAATGGACGTTCACTGACGAGTCCACCCATCCAGGCGCCGGCTACGGCGGAAAAACTACGGCATCGGGCTTGTATCAAATCAACATTGCCACATGGCACGAATATGGCGAAAAGATGGGCGGCACTCCCGGAAGGGCTTGGCAAGAAGAACCACTATCCACCCCAACCGTACGCCGAGTATCCAACGTTTTTGGCGAGCTACCAATCAGCTGGAGGAGCTGCTGAATGAAGGCCCCGATCCTCTTGCTCCTCGCCATGTATTGCACGGGGACCAGCCTGGTATTTGCCGGAGGCTCGCAAGCAATAAACGACAAGCGCGGGCCAGCAGGCATCGCCGTCGGTGAGTCCTTGGTGGCGGCCAGGTCCAAGCTGATCAAACAAGGATGGAAGCCAACCCGGATGCACACCCGCGATGGCTATGAATACAGTGGTGTCGAGCGCGAGCTGGCGGCACGCAATTTCCTGGAACTCGATACCTGCTCTTTTGATAGCTCGCGCTGCATCCTGTTCTATTCAAAGAAAGGCGCCTGCTTGCGCGTCGACACCATGGGTGAGCGACTCAAAGACATGACGGTTACGCGATGGGCCGATGAGTGTCCGGATGCGCCTCCAGAACCCACTAGCGGCGACGCGGGTTAGTAACGGGCTTGTAATAATGGGGACGCATTTATTTTTCAAATAAATCAGTCCCCTTTTTCTTCCTTAGCATTGCACGGTGCTCTATCTCTACGGGAGTGTCATGACTGGAGCACTGAGCCGCCCTTGGTTTAGTAGGCGCTTCAACAGTCCGCTGCCCTTGGCTCTTCAAGACCTGAACCGGTATCAACTCACGCCGAACGCTTTTCTACCCAGCGCCGATACTGGCGCGTGCGAAAGGCCATGGCGAGCTGTTGCAGGATCAGCGCCCGTAACGGTGACACGCTCGGGTCGGGCTTTTTAGCCCGGCTGAGTTTTTGCAGTTGAAACTTGACGACCGCCATGTTCGCCAAGGCCGCGATGGCCTTGTTTTTCCACGTGATCGGCGGCAATTGCGGGGCATTGTCTTTGCCCAGCAGCCAGTCACGCGGCAGGTGCGGATCGATGGCCAACGCCGTTCCGATGCCCACCATGTCCACACCGCTCTGTACGACGCTTTCGGCGACCGGGCGGCGACGTATGCCGCCGGTGACCATCACCGGCATGTTGGCGACGGTCCGGATGTCGCGGGCAAACTCGACGAAGTAAGCCTCGCGAGCCAAGGTGCGACCATCGCGCGCCTGGCCCTGCATGGCGGGGGCTTCGTAACTGCCGCCGGATAATTCCACCAGGTCCACCCCCAGGTCGTTGAGCCGTTCAACGACCTTTTTCGCATCCTCCGCGGTGAATCCTCCGCGTTGGAAATCGGCGGAATTGAGTTTGACCGCCACCGCGAACTGCGCCGAAACCACAGCCTTTACCGCCTTGACGATTTCGAGCAACAGGCGCGCGCGGTTTTCCGGGGAGCCGCCCCACTCGTCCGTCCTCTGGTTGCTCAACGGCGAAAGAAACTGGCTCAACAAATAACCATGGGCGGCGTGAATTTCCACGCCAGTGAATCCGGCCTGTTCGCCCAGGCGCGCGGTGTTCGCAAAGCGCTGAATGACGTCCTCGATCACGCTGGCGGTCATGGCGTGAGGCGTGGCGAAACGCTTGGACAGTTTGCCCAGGTCCAGCGGCACGGCGGACGGCGCCCAGGTTTGCTGCCCAAGGTTGGACTGCATCTGACGGCCAGGGTGATTGATCTGCAGCCAGAACTGCGCACCGCCGGATCGGCCGATACGTGCCCAGCGCTTGAACTTGTCCAGTTGCCGATCATCCTGCAACACCACGCCCCCCGGTCCGGTCATGGCACGGCCGTCGACCATCACGTTGCCGGTGATGATCAGCCCGGCACCACCGTCGGCCCACGCCTGATACAGACGCATGAGTTCTGCGGAGGGCGCCTGGTCGGCGTCCGCCATGTTTTCTTCCATGGCGGCTTTGGCGATTCGGTTCTTGATGGTCGAACCGTTGGGAAGCATCAGGGTGTCGAACAGGTTCATGGGGCAGTCCTCAACTGGAGATGAGGCCACCTTAAGTTTGAAGTGAACTTTAAGGTCAAGAGCTTTTTCAAGGTCATTCGATGTGCATCGCGGTTGGCGCCATAGATCATCCATTTCATCTGCGTCTCCAGCTTGTCTTGCTGACTCATGCATTGCTCCTGAGGGAATTGATGACATGGGGTATTGCCTGCCCAGTCAGCGTCAGACCCTAGTGTTGAAGCCAGGTTGAGGGTCAAGCAGAACGGTAAAGATACCGACGGATTTTTTTACAGCCGCAGGGATTGACCTTAAAGCGAGGTTTAAGGTGAGCATCCACGGACCTGCATGACTGACGGAACCCGGATGATGCTCAAGACCCTTATTTCTTATGCCCTGGTATTGATAGGTGGTGCCTTCATGACTTTTGCAAATGCCGAGACGCCCTCTTCCACCGCTGTCGCCAAGGATCGCCAGATTCTGGTGATCATGACCAATCACGCCAGCTATCCCTCGCGAACCGATACCACGGGGCTGTGGCTGACCGAGCTGACGCATTTCACCGATGTGGTCGAAGCGGCCGGCTACACCACGGTGTTTGCCAGCCCCAAAGGTGGCGCGGTGCCCCTGGACGAACGCAGTCTCGGTTGGTTGTACATGGACAAGGCTGCCCGCGAGCATTTGCAGTCCCCTGCCTTTCGCGCCCGCCTGCAGAACACCTTGCCGATCGCCGATGTGGATCCGTCCCGCTTCAGCGTCATCTATTTCACCGGGGGCCACGGGGTCATGTGGGACTTCCCCAATAACCCCGACCTGCGGCGTGTCGCCGAAACCATCTACCACCAGGGCGGCATCGTCTCGGCCGTGTGCCACGGCGTGGCGGGTCTGCTGGATCTGCAAGACGAGCAAGGCCAATTGATCATCAAGGGCAGGAACATCACCGGGTTCTCCGACCGCGAAGAGCTGTTCTCGGGGATGAAGCGCCAGGTGCCGTTCTTCCTCGAGGACCGGCTGGTGAGCCAGGGTGCGCGTTACCGCAAGGGCTGGCTGCCGTTCACCTCATTCGCCATTACCGATGGCAGGCTGGTGACCGGCCAGAACCCTCAATCGCCCAAGGCCGTGGCTGAAGCCGTGCTGGCCGTGCTCGCCGCCGGCAACGCGGTGCGCTGAACCCTCAAGTAGATCCCACCACCCGGAGAAAGACCGATTGAAACTCGCAAGCGCCGTTTTAACAGGATTGCTGTTCAACACTTTTGCCAAC
Source organism: Pseudomonas sp. NPDC089530 (assembly GCF_050280705.1). Lineage (NCBI taxonomy): Bacteria > Pseudomonadati > Pseudomonadota > Gammaproteobacteria > Pseudomonadales > Pseudomonadaceae > Pseudomonas > Pseudomonas sp. NPDC089530. Next base: position 90,828 of record NZ_JBNNVU010000001.1, read on the forward strand.
GCTGCGTTGGCGGGGACGCCTGAAATGCCCAGCCCGACCGACACCACCACAATCGATATCGCAGGACATCAAGTACCTGTCGTCAAGGGCGGCCTGTACGACCGTTTTCGCTCCAACCCGCCGTTGTCGGTGATTGCAGCAGAAGTACCGGGTGTTGATTTGAGCTGGTTCAAGGGCTTGGCGAAGAACAAGGTCGACATTGGCTTCGAGTCGTATTCGCCAAACTTCTACTACCAGAACAGCCGCGTCACGGCGGTCTATACGGCCGACCTCGACCGGCTCAGGGCCCTGATGCCGCCCGAAGTACTGGCAACCGTGCAACCGCTACAGGTCTGGCCGGGGCGCGGTTTGATCGCGTTCACCGCGTACACCTACGAGCATTGCGATAACGACGCCTACAACGAGGTTGCCGTGTCGATCGTCACCAGCAAACCGGGCAAAGCCAATCTCGGTCCGTTCACCCTGATTGGCCAGTCAGTGTCGGGAGACTTCTGGGGTTATGTGCTCAAGCTGCCGGTCAACACAGAGCTGGCGCGGGTGCGCGGTGTCGTCGGTTACAACCTGCCGAAGTGGCTGACGGGCATTGAGCGCAAGGAAGATGCGCAATCGGTGGTCTATGACATCGCCGACAGCCAGACCGGCAAACTGGATGTGTCCTTCAAAACGAAGAAACTCGCCGACTTGTCTGGTGACGTCGATATCGTCACCAGCAGTTTCACCAACCTCGATCATCAGGGCCAACTGGCGTATGGGTATGCGGTTTCCCGCCAGCTCAGCCATGGTTCCAGCCGGGACGCGGACTCGGCCACCCTCACGCTGGGCGAGGGCAGCCTGTCGAACTACATCCGCTCTTTGCAGCTGGGGAAAATGATGAAGTACGAGTATGTGCCTGAATTCCAGAGCGCGCTCTATGCGCCCAAACCACTCGCCAGCCTGGTTGGCGAGCGCTGAAACCTTACGCCTGTCAGGCCCCGGAAAGCTGACGGGCGTTTTTTCTCTTCGAGGACGTTGCCGCAGGCTTGCCTGAAGCTTGGCCAGCCCCTTCTTCACGCAGACGATTGATCAGCATCTGCGCATTGTCCGCACACGCCATGCCCTCGGGCTTACCCTCGATGCCCTCGATGACCAGCAGAAGTTGCTCTTTGTTCTGGGCCAGCCGTTGCTGCAGGACTTCGATTTCCTCGACCTTTTGCTTGAGGCCACTGAGCAACTGATCGTGCTGCCAGCCACTTGCATTCATCGGCATCAATTGGCGGATTTCCTCCAACGAAAAACCCGCAGCCTGCGCACCGGTGATGATCTCCAGAACCCATTGGGTGTCAGGTGAATAATCGCGATAACCATTGGCCTTGCGCTCGACTGACTTGATCAGGCCGCTCGCTTCGTAGAAGCGGATGCGCGAAGGCGCCAACCCGCAGATTTTCGCTAGTTCACCTATCCTCATATCCCACCCCACATAAACCTGCTGACCTTAAAGTTGACTTTAAACCTAAAGTCATTGGGCGGCCAAGCGGCTCAGGTGTATAGGGTGCTCAGCCGTCATGGAACTCATGGGGTAGACGGAGAACGATCCAGACCAGCCAGGTCTGGGACGGACACGATATGGATCATTATGCCGACGACGTCGCGGCCGTGGTCGATCACCTCGGCGTACAAGGCGCAGTCCATGTCGGGCACTCCACCGGCGGCGGCGAGGTCGTTCATTACATAGCTCGGCACGGTGAAGACCGAGTGTCGAAGGCCGCCATTATCAGCGCCGTGCCGCCGCTGATGGTTCAGACCCCGAGCAATCCCGATGGTCTGCCGAAATCAGTTTTCGACGACCTACAGGCACAACTGAAGGCCAACCGCGCACAGTTCTATCATGACGTTCCGGCGGGGCCTTTTTACGGTTACAACCGCCCGGATGCGAAGCCCTCCGAGGGCATCATCTGGAATTGGTGGCGACAAGGCATGATGGGCTGTGCAAAGGCACACTACGACGGGATCGTGGCCTTCTCCCAGACCGACTTCAGCGAAGATTTGAAGCGCATCAAAATCCCCGTCCTGGTGATGCACGGAGATGATGACCAGATCATGCCTTATGAAAATGCCGGGGTTCTATCGGCCAAACTGCTGCAAAACAGTGTGCTGAAAATCTACCCGGGCTTCTCGCACGGAATGCCTACCATCAACGCCGATACGATCAACGCTGATCTGCTCGCGTTCGTGCGGAGCTAAACGATTGGGGCGGGTAAAAGTCCCGCCCTTCCCGCCTTCAAAGCCACTGAGTCGACGCGTTCAGATTCATGAAAGTGGACTCGAAACGGCGATTACTGAGTGGCTGCTTTTGGCCGGAAGCAGGCCTCGTCGAACGTCCGCTTCTGGCTGAGACTGTGTAAAAACGCATCCATCGTGCTTAGATCTGCAACGTTAAATCCGCCATCTTGAATCAGTCACAGGGACGGTAGTGGCTGGATTTATCCCAGTTGTCTTGTGAGGAAAGCAATGGCGGCTCTTCAACGTGCTCCCATTCCAGATACCACTCGTATATTTCGTTGTCAGCCTTGAACTCATGTTTAACAGTCCAGCCAAGCTCCACGAGCTTTTGAGCCCGTTGCGGAGCGTGTGTCTTAGTCATTCTCGGGACTTTCATAGGGGCTTTCATAACCGTCATCGCGCGTATGATTGCTGAGGATTTTAACGCAGGAGTGCAGCGCATGGCTGTTGTGCCAATCCAGCGTATCGGGACTATGGGTGGCCACATGCTTGGGCACGCGGTTGAACAGGTCGGCGATGGCGCTGTTGCTAGAACCGGCCTGCATATGCCTGGAAACACAGTCATGCAGAGCCGCTCACGCGAGACTGTCAGATTCAACGCTGGAAAAACGCCAGATCAATGCCTCTCAGCCTGTGAACCTCTTCCTTCCACCGGGTTGGCATGCGGACCACAGCTCTAGCGGGCCTCCCGTGACCGGATGTTGGAGGCAAACAGCACGATACATCCAGAGGCCTGGCCGCCGTTCAACGCTCAAAGCGTGCGCGTGCGCAACGGAAATCCATACGACTCGAAAAGATCCCAGACGTCCTCGCGATCGAAGAGCCGCCACCCCTGTGTCGTGAAGCGCATCAGGTCCTCTTCGCTGGGAAAGGAGTAGTAGGCCCCTGCCGATGGATCCTGAGGCGCCCCCGTCATGGGCTCGCCGCGCTCCAGGCGTCTGATTGCGTTCATGATGAGGCCCGCGCCTGGTTGATAAAGCGAAAGGATGTGCCACAGCAAGGAGCGCTCCTTTTCGACCGTCACGCGCGCCGTCTCGATGATGCGACCGACATCGATGCCGGGACTGTCTATCCAATGGAGAGTACAGCCGATCTGCGGGTCACCATTGAGCAGCGCCCGGAACGTCGCGAGAACGCCACGATAGTGAGGCAGGAGGCCAGAGTGAAGGTTGAGGACGCCCCGTGATGGAATGGCCAAGGCTTCATTGGACAGGATTTGACCAAAGCGGATTGAGACAAACAGATCCGCTCCCGCCTCCCGCAGCATCTGCAGGCCCGCCGGGTCCCTCAAGCTGGGCAATACCCGCACAGGAACCCCAAAGCGTTGCTGCAGTTCTGCAAAACCGAATCGATGCCCGCTGCTGGCCTGGTCGCTCGATCCGATCGACCCCGGAGCCAAGGCATTGAAGAAGTCCTGCTCGATCAATGCGAGTTGTCCGAGCATGGGGGGTACCTGCCTGCCCGCTCCCACGCTCTCCGAGAGGAATATCCCCACGGTGCTCCCGTGAATCTCGGGCAACAGCAAGTTGAGCGTGAGATTGCTCTCCACGTCTCGGTTCACCAGAAAAGCGATTCGCAACTTCAGACCTCCAACAGGCTGACCTTGAGAGGCAGCGACGGTCAATTCAACCCAAGCGGATCGATCCCATTCCCATTGCTTTTCCACGACGCAAGGACGGAACGCCCGATCTGCTCAACCCATTCCAACACCAGGCCTAGCATAGTTGCTCTTTTGTCGTCGCCACGTCCTGTACTAAAGGCGCTCTACCAGACTGTTCGCAGCGTCCAGGCAGGGTTCGTCAGTGAGCAGCTTGGCACGCCAGCCGGCTATCTCACTTTCATCCACATCCAGGCGTTTAAGCCACTGATCGGCCGACCAGCCGACCAGGCGCAGTTCGCCGTCGTGGGAGCCACCGTGCAACGAGCCCACGGTCTCGTAGCGGATGCCCTTGAGCACATGGTTCAGCAGTACGTAGGGGGCCGGTCTCGGGTCTTCGGCATCACCGCCCAGGTAGGGGTTGGCTCCGGCCTGGATCACCACGCCGGCACCGTAGTCGTAGAAAGCGAAATGGCTGGAGGGCAGTTGGGCGCGCAAAGTGTCCAGCCCCCCAACCAAGTCCAGGCGCGCCTGGTCGAGTACGGTTAGCCAACTGACGGTCTTGATCCTGGTGGGTTTGAACTTCGGGCGGTTAGCCAGCAACCCCGCAGTGCCGACATCCAAGCCAGGCATGCGTGCGGCCATAAAGGCTTCAGTCGGCTGATTATCGTCCCGGTTGGTTATTGAGAGGTTGTAGGCATGGCCAGCATAGCCCTGCTCTGGGTTCAGTCGCCGCGCGAAGTCTCGGAACAGTTGCAAGAATCTCAGTGGCTGCTGTTCCTGGTAGAGAAGTGGTAGGGAGAATTCCAGAACGCTAAGGTCATCCCCTATCTTTGCTTCCCAAGCGGCTTGGCCAAAAATATCGAAATACCAAGCACTCGCATCGTTAGATTGCTTGCCGCTGGTGTAGTAAAAGCTCAGCGGGTAATCCTCATCCATATTGGCCAGCATTTCACGCAATGGCTTTGCATCACGGTACGCTGTCAGCGGCCTGCCCTCTGGCGGTTCCTCACGCCAAAGCCAGGTGAGATAAGGCTCCGCCAGTCGCTTGAACTCGTCGAAGCATTGGCACAGTGCCTCGCGCACCAGAGGGGTATGGGCCTCCTTGAAGTAGAGCGTGCCCCGCAGGCAGAGCGCGGCGCCGATATAGTCCTCGGGGCCGCCCTTCATTAGCAGGTTGCCGGGAATCTCCAGTAGATGAGGCTCTTTGGCCAGCTTCTCAGCCAAATTGAACCCCTGTTCCAGTGGCATCCTGAGCAACACTAAAGACGCTCTACCAGGGTGTTCACAGCACTCAGACAAGGTTCGTCAGTAAGCAGCTTGGCGCGCCAGTCGGCTATCTCACTCTCATCCACATCCAGGCGTTTAAGCCACTGATCGGCCGACCAGCCGACCAGGCGCAGTTCGCCGTCGTGGGAGCCACCGTGCAATGAGCCCACGGTCTCGTAGCGGATGCCCTTGAGCACATGGTTCAGCAGTACGTAGGGGGCCGGTCTCGGGTCTTCGGCATCACCGCCGAGGTAAGGATAGGCTCCGGCCTGGATCACCACGCCGGCGCCGTAGTCGTAAAAAGCGAAATGGCTGGAGGGCAGCTGGGCGCGCAAAGCGTCCAGCCCTCCAACCAAGTCCAGGCGTTCCTGATCGAGTACGGTTAGCCAACTGACGGTCTTGATCCTGGTGGGTTTGAACTTCGGGCGGTTAGCCAGCAACGCCGCCGTGCCGACATCCAGGCCAGGCATGCGCGCAGCCATAAAGGCCTCAGTCGGCTCGTTGTCGTTTCGACTGGTCGGCGATAGGTTGTAGGCGTGACCTGCATAACCCTGCTCCGGAACCAATCGCCGTGCGAAGTTAAGGAACAGACGCAGGAAACTCAGCGGGCTCTGCTCTTGGTACAGCAGCGGGACGGAGAACTCCAGAACACTTAGATCGCGGCCTATTTTTGCCTCCCAGCCCCGCCTGCCAAAAATATCGAAACACCAAGCACTGGCGTCGTTAGATTGCTTGCCATTGGTGTAGCAGAAACTGAGATGGTGGTCTTCGTCCATTGCCCCCATCATCTCGCGCAGCGACTTGGCGTCACCGTAAGTTGCCAGCGGCTTGCCCTCTGGCGGCTCTTCGCGCCAGAGCCAGGTGAGGTGAGGCTCGGCCAAACGCCTGAATTCGTCGAAGCATTGGCACAGTGCCTCGCGCACCAGAGGGGTATGGGCCTCCTTGAAGTAAAGCGTGCCCCGCAGGCAGAGCGCGGCGCCGATATAGTCCTCGGGGCCGCCCTTCATCAGCAGGTTGCCGGGCATTTCCAGCAGATGGGGCTGCTTGGCCAACTCCTCGGCCAGGTTGAATTCCGGCTCCATGAGATTTTCTCCGAATTAATAGGCTGGGATCATTGGTCGAGGGGTACGGCCACGCGTCAGGATAAACATTACGCCACTAGCGATAGCTGCGGCCCACCCCAACTCCTCCACAGGCACCTTGGAATCCTGATTTTCCTGGCTACAGTCGCAGTCAGAGGGTTTCATCTCAACGACCTTCCTCTCATCACCTGCAATCTCTGCATAGGCACTTGCCTGGTCGTTATTACGCCGATCAGGCGGAAACTTCATCTCCACCACCTGCTTGATATTGTCCTGGGTCGGCGGCCTTTTCGGGTCTTTAACGATCACCACATCGGGCCGGCGAATCATACCTCGGCCCGGCTTGAACGGCGGATGCTCCGGGTCTTCCTCCCAGTACTTACTGATCCAACCCGGAATCCAGCCATGCGGGCTATTCCCAGTCTGGCTGTCCAGAATCGGCTGCGGCGGATTCTTGGTCATGTCGTAGCTGACCTCGGGCTTGTAGGGGCTGCGGCCTTGGAGGATCTCGTCCAGTTCGCCCAGGCGCTGGGCGACGCAGGCCTGCTTGAGGCTCTTGCCATCCTGGCTGACGTTGGGCGTGGCGCTGCAATAACAGATCGCCGAGCACAGCACCTGCTTGTCCTGCGGATCGAGCTTGGGTTCCAGAATGCCAACGGGGTTGATCTGGCCTTCCGGGCTCATGCCCCCCTGAGAGAGGCCGGGCTGATCGCTCATGCTTCGCGTCCTTGCGCCAGGTCGATATGGATGGACTCCGATGCAGTGTGATGGACCCACGAGGTCATGCCTTCGGTATCCGTGATGTCGAGCGTGCTCCAACCGCCACTGGACCAGACCCTGACCTTGCGCCCGGCAACGGGTTTGCCCGTTTCCTGGTCAATGAGCTGGAAGCGTCCGGAATAAGGCGCAGTACGGGTGCCCAGCGAGGCGACGGGCGAGACGGTGGCCGGTACGAAGGTATCCCCAATGATCACCGTGCCCGAGCCGCCGATGATCACGTTACCGTGCGCGCCGATGCTGCCCAGGGTGGCGGCGGGTTGGCCGTTGATGAAAACGCTCGATGAAACCCCGGCTACGATCGGGCTGCCACACGCGGATACATCGTCTTTGCGGGCGGCGGACAGGCCGTCGAACATGACGTCGGGAGAACCACTGACGATGGGGTTGCTGCCATGGCCTGGCAGAGGGCAAGTCGTTGGATCGGTGACGCGGGCGGCGGGTTTTCCACTCATTGTGCGGCTCCTTGCCTGAGCATGATGAAGCGTCGAGACACAGGCTGGAGGCCTCAGCGAGAAGCCTTGCTTTCGCCAGAGGTGAATGGCACCTCGAAGCCGGGTTGGAGCAAACCGGGGATACCATCGTCATCCGCGTATTCCCGAATCTGCGCCGAACTTTGCAGGCTGCTGATAATGCTGTCGCCGTTGTCGGTGGCGCTGCCCACTATTGCCATCGGGCGCCCCTGCTGGGTCAGCGCAGCGCCGGCACCGGAGACAATCGTGCTTTCGGTGCCGTCCGGGTAACGTACCCGGTCGCCCACGCAGGCGATGCGATGACCGCTGACTTTTACGCTGGAACTGGCCGTGGCGACTTCGCCCCCCAGACGGGTTCTGGCACCTAGCGTGGCCAGGTCGTAAGTGGCTTTTACAGGGCGTGCCGCGTGCTTCGCCATGAACTCGGCAGCCAGGCGCTGCCCTTCCTCTACGGTGTATTTCACTGTGGGCCTTCCTTAAAGTTGTACCTGTAGCCTAAGAACGGCAGTGAGTCGGCCTGCGCGTCGGGTGAGGTATGCGAGGCGCTGCGCCACGGGTCAGACTTCGTGCGTGAACAGTTTCATTTAGATCGGCTTCCACATTGCCCCCCAAAAGCCCCTTCAGGATGGATGGCAAATCTGTCAGCCGTTGACGGTGGGACGTTACGCGAGATGGCTACAAACAGGCTGTAGGACCGTTCTGAACTGAATACCTCAAAAATCCCTTTGTAGCGTCAGACGCAGAGAGTATGGGAAGCCCAGGTGCCGGCACTTGATGCGCGCAGCCTCCCTCACTGCTCCGGCGGACTCAACCGCCCATCCAACGCAAAGCGCTCCTGCAACACCAGCTCGTACAACCCTGCCGCCAGCAGCGGGTTGACCAGCAGGTTCCAGCTATGGCGCGACACGCAGGAAGGGATCAGGACGAAGGGATGTTGTTCCAGCAGGCTGGCGCCGAAGGCTTGCTGGCTGTGGCTGGGGGTGCCGGGGATCAGCCAGTTGGGGTTGGGGATGTGTTCGGGGCGGACGGTGTGGACTTTCGAGGGGTCCAGCACCCGGGCGGCGGTCAGGGTGTGGGGCAGGCAGTCGAGGGCCTTGAAGCCCTTGTGCACCGCCACTTCCAGAATGGCGGTGGCGGCGTCCAGGCTGGCGTACACCACCTGGAACCCCTTGGGGTTCCAGCGCCCGCCGCTGCCTTCGGCGCCGATGCCGCTGTTCCAGGTGGCGGCGTGCCGGGCCTGGTCGAGGCGCCAGAAGTGCAGCGACGGGGCCAGGGGGTCGGTGAGCATCAGTAGACCCCGAATTCGAGCCGGTGCAGGAAGTCCGTGACCAGTTCATAACCCACCGGGTTGGCCAGCAGGTCGATGGGGACTTCGCCGTCCAGGCCCAGGGCCGGCTGGGTCATCCAGTCTTCGGCCAGCGCCCGGGAGCCGAGCACCGCCTCGGCCCTTTCCAGCACTTGTGCGTAGTGCAAGGCGCGGGCGCTCTGTTCAGGGGTCAGGGACTGTTCCTGGTTCTTCAGCCGCCGCGCCAGGGTGCGCTCGGAAAAACCGACGATCTTCGCCAGCACGTTGTAGCGCTTGAAGGCCTCGACCGACTCCACCAGCTCGATCACCGAGCCAAGGGAGAACCCCGCCTGGGTCGCCCGGAAGACCGCCATCGGGTCATCGGCGTCGGTGCCGGGCAGCAGCCCCCGCACCATGGGCGAAGGCAATGCGTAAACCGCCTGGGCTTCGCGCAGGCGAGCCGCCTTGGCCTTGACGTTGCGGGAATAGTCGGCTGCGGGCTTGGCCTTTTTCAGCGCCGCACCCTTGGCTGGCTCGACCTGGGTCGAAGGCTTTGCGGTCTCGGTTTTTTTCACGGCTGCCGTCATGGTCATCTCCCGGCCTGGTGACACATGACAAGAATACTAATGCCATTTGGCAGAAGAAAAAACAGCAGGCTTACCAACGGTCGTCCGCCCCTCCCGAACGACCGCGTTATCGTTCATCGCGCGCAAGCTGCGCTCCTACAGAAGAAGAACGCGCATGTCCTGTAGGAGCGAGCGGGCGGCGATCCGACTTGCCTGCAATGGCCACGCTGCGGAATATCTGACTCACCGCGCAGGCCGATTTCAGGCCTGCGCCCTTTCCAGTGCCCCAGGGATATCCCCGGTGGCGACCGGGCGGTCGCCCAGCCACAGGCTGTTATCGGCCAGACGGATGCTCAGATGGACCGCCTCACGATCTCCAGGGTACTGGCGCAACAGCAGCTCCACCGCCACCGTCGATTGCGCCATAGACACCAGGTCCCAAGGCCCGCCGCCCAGGTCCAGCAGCACCCGGCCATCGCGCGTATCCACCACCTTGGGCGCATACACCCAGTGGCTCATGCGCCTTTCATGGGGCTCGACGCTGATGACCAGATGTTCGACATATTTCGGCTCCATGAGCGCTCCCCGGCAACCACCCGACGCCCGACGAGCGCACGGGACGGTAGCCGTTCAAGTACCTACTTGGCCGCTGGCTGTTGCAGGAAGTCGGTCAGGAAATACTGGGCATTGCCCTGGTCGGAAAGCTCCTGATCATAGTGCAGGGGCAGTTCCCGGCCTTCGCCCGGCAGGTACAACTCGCCGCTGTTGCCGCGCACGATCAGCGCGACGAAGGGTTTGCCGTCCACCTGGGTGGAATAGCGGGTGTCCTTGCTGGTCTTCTCCACCTGCATTTTCTGGATGCGCTTGTCCCAGTCGTGGTCGATGCCACCGACCTGCACCAGCGCCTGCTGCGCGTTGCGTTCGCCGTAGCGCAAGGTCCAGACCTTGAGCCCCTGCTCGCCGCTGAAAGCCAGTACCCGCTCGCCGACCGGCGGGCGTTCGCCCTCGGTGGCCGCCAGGGCCGAAGTGCTCAGGCACACGCCGAGAATGAGGGCCAACCAATTCCTTGTTCCGAACATCATGTTCTTCCTGTATCGCAATGGTGAGGGGGTCGCCCCGGAGCAATCGGGGCGACGTAGATGATTGCACACTCAGGTTCGGTTACCGGCTGGCACACAGTCTTTTTCTACCTTAAACGCTGCCATGATCTACCTTCCTGGCCCAATCCGGCAGGGTCACTCCATTATCCCGGTAGAACACTTCCAGACGATTTCGTGCCCTCTCCGTCTGACGCAGACCAATCCAGTCAATGGCATTTCCCCCGAAGAATCGAGCCGCAAGACGCTTAAGCCCCATCTGCTTGATGGCCGGGCCAGCTTCCAGCTCGCAGAACAATTCGCTGAATTGGCTGAGGTAGGTGTTGATCTTGCCTTCCGCCAGGGTCATTTCCCAATCGGTGCCGTACATGAAGCGGTTGGCCAGTGCTGCATCGCCCTTGTTCGCAGTCGCCTCATAGAGCTGCTTCAACCTGTCGCGCAATGCCGGCTCATCCGACAGAACCTCGACGAAATACCCCGCATCAGCATAGGCATGCCTACCCACGCCACCGGAAGTCGCTGTCATCAACTCAGTGAAGGCCAACGCTTCCTTCAGGCCGGACTTACCTCCTGCTCCGCCAAAGTGCCCAAAACTCACACGCAAGCGCGGAAATTCGGCCAGTGCTTTCTTCCAGTAACGAGCCCCTGCCAATGCCTCGAAGTCATCGGCGGGGCCATTGGACCGATTGGTGTGGGCCATCACCGGAACCTCATGATCCTGGCACCAGGTAAACAGTTTGCGCATCGCATCGTCCAGGCGCTGTCCGATATCAGGTTGCGACATGAAGGCCGGTAACCAGCAGCGACTCCAGAAGCTACCCTTGATGCCTGCGGACAAACCCGAGTTGCCCAGTGCCGCAAAGCCCATTGGCGGATACAGTTTCACCCCCACGCACCCATGTAACTGAATGGCATCACGCACAAGCCCCAGAGAGTCTTCAGGAGCCTGTCGCAGATCATAGGCAACCTGGCGCAACGGATCGAAAGGGACAAACCCATGTACTCGCCCTCCCGTCAGGATCGAAATACGCTTCATAACCTGGACCTGATCCTTCAATGAAGTGGTCGTTCCATGCCCCTTCGCCAGCCACCAGTCATAATCCACCATGCTGGGCAGCATCAGATCTACCACCCTCTTGCCCGGTTCGTTGTACGTGTGGAGATAGTCGAAAACGCTGACATAACGGTACTGAAAGTTTTGCAGCACAAAAGCGATCATGCCTGTCGCGGCCTTGTCCTCGGAGGACATCGATAGCAGCCGTTGCTCTGTAGCCTTTTGCTGGTACAGGTTCGCACTCTCGGGAAGCTGGTCGATCAGCTCGATGGCCTTGCGCTGGGTTTCTGTCTCAGCGTCATTGCTGAAGCGCTTAAGTTGTACTTTCTGTCTAAGGGCTGAGCGCTCAAGGCCCTGGCGCAGGTTGCTGATCCCTAATCGATAGGCTTCATCCTGCATTCTATTCAACTCGGCACGGGCTGAATCTGTAGAGCAATCAAGCAAGAAGCGGTCGACTTCGGCCAACTTGCCAAGTTCTTTCTGTCCAGTGGGGGCAAAAGTCCAAGACAACGAATGCAGGAGTTCTCCCAACGCCTTAGCGCCAAGCGCCAGTGGCCCATCCTGTCGCACAGCCACCTTTGATAGAAAATCCGATATCTGCAAATCAGTGCCGTTGAAAACATGGCAGTGGGCGTCAACGGTCAAAGGACCGTCCGGGAAACTGATTGCGGGCGATCCAGGGCAAAGGGGGCGTAGCGGACGTGGAGAAAGTGTTGAACAACCGGCCAGGGAACCGGCGCATAACAGTGAGTAGATCAAGGCTTGCCGACGAGTCAGATGGATGTCCATATCATGTTTCCCGGCTGATTGAAGAGATGGCTCCACTAGGGTGTAGCTCTTAGCCATCACTCCTGCAAACTACCTTTCAACGGGCGCTATGACTGGGCACAAAAGCACAATCGACAGATACATCTTGAAGCGTGTTTTACCAACCTCGTGCCCTCTTCGTAGATTCGCTACTATGTCCGCCAGTTTCCCACCCTTGTGCCCAGCCGGCCCGGAGCCTCAATGCCCAACCCCAAGGACAGCGCCAGCGAGAACGCCGCGCCGATGATTCCCGAGCAGCGTCGCGAGCTGATCCTGCGCCAGTTGCGCAAGCATCAGGTGTTGAGCGTGCATCAGCTGATGGAAATGTTCGACTGCTCGCACATGACGGTGCGGCGCGATATCGCGCTGTTGGAGCAGGAAGGCCGAGCCTATTCGGTGACCGGCGGGGTGCGTATCGCCAGCCAGCTGCACAGCGAGCCGAGCCATCAGTCCAAGGCGGTGGTCGAGCTGCCGCAGAAGCAGGCCATGGCCCGCCTGGCGGCGCGCCTGCTGCATGCGGACATGACGGTGTACCTGGACGCCGGCACCAGCACCCTGGAGATCGTGCCCTATATCAAGGCGCTGTCGGGCATGACGGTGGTGACCAACGACTTCGGGATCGTCCAGGCGCTGATGGAAGCGCCGCAGGTGACGGTGATCCACACCGGCGGCCAGCTCGACCACGACAACCATTCCTGCGTCGGCGGGCTGGCGGTGGCGACCCTGCGCCAGGTGGTGACCGATATCGCGTTCATGTCCACCAGTTCCTGGGACCTGCGCCGGGGCATCACCACGCCGTCGGCGCTCAAGGTCGAGGTCAAGCAGGTGGCGATGCAGTCGGCGTCCCAGGTGGTGCTGGTGGCCAGCAGCTCGAAGTACGGCACCTTCAGCATGTACCGCATCGCCGGGCTGGAGCAGTTCGACGTAATCATCAGCGACGACGACCTGGCCCAGGCCGCCGCGGACGGGATTCGCAAGCACGGGGTGGAATTGCTGCTGCCGTCCGACCCGCCGGCCAAGGCCGCCAAGGACTGACAAGCCGCCGAGCGCGTCTCAGCGGTGCGCTTTTCTGAACCACAGCACGCAGGCGATATCCCGCAGGTCCTCGCTCAGGCCGTCGAGGGTGACCCGGGTGCTGCGGCGAATCCGCCGCAGCCACTCCACCACCGCGCACAGGGTGGCGAAGAAGAACAGCAGCACCAACAGTTGCCGCAGGCCAAACCCCTGGTCCAGCCCCTGGGCCCGGAAGTGATTCCACAGCCAGAGCCCGCAGGCGGCGCTCAACACCACCAGCAGCACACTGGCGATATTGATCCACTGCCCGAGGACAGTAGTGCGCCGGGCGCGACGGTACTCGCGCTCGATGCGTTCCAGGGTCACGGTGGGGATTTCTTCCCAATGCAGATCACGCGGGCGACAGGCCGCATCGGCCAGGCCCGACTGCTCCACGAAAACCGAATTGTCCATGCTCCCCTGCTCCTTTGATGGCACCAGTGATGGCCCTGGCGACGGGGGGCAATGTACCCGCAGCTGCGGAGCGCGGGCCGAGCGCGTCAGAAATCTTCAGATTCCTGCAGCATGGCGAATCGGGAGCGGCGCACCGAGCAGCGCCGCTGTCCTGCCCGCCCCTTAGAAGGCCTTCCAGTCCCGCAGCCATTGCAGGCCGGCCGAGGTATTGCCCCGCGGCCGGTACTCGCAACCGACCCAGCCGTCGTAGCCCAGCTGGTCCATCAGCGCGAACAGATAGGGATAGTTCAGCTCCCCCAGGTCTGGCTCGTGACGGTCCGGCACGCCGGCGATCTGGATATGGCCGATGCCGGCGAAGTCGCGGCGCAGCTTGGTCGCCAGGTCGCCCTCGACGATCTGGCAGTGGTAGCAGTCGAACTGCACCTTGAGGTTGCTCGCGCCGACCTCCTTGCAGATCGCCTGGGCCTGGTCCTGGCGATTGAGGAAGAAGCCCGGCATGTCGCGGGTATTGATCGGCTCCAGCAACACGGTGACGCCGACCTTGGCCGCGGCGGCAGTGGCGTAGGCCAGGTTCTCCAGGTACACACCGTGATGGCGCGCACGCAGGCTTTCCGAGGGCAGCAGGCCGGCCATCACATGGACCCGCGAGTTGCCCAGCACCGCGGCGTACTCCAGGGCGCGGTCGAAACCTTCGCGGAACTCCACCTCGCGCCCCGGCAGGGTCACGGTGCCCCGCTCCCCCGCCGCCCAGTCGCCGGGCGGTGCGTTGAACAGCGCCTGGACCAGGCCGTTGTCGTCCAGGCGTTGCTTGAGCTCCTGGGCGCTGTAGTCATAGGGGAACAGGTATTCCACCGCTTCGAAACCATCGGCCGCCGCAGCGGCGAAGCGATCCAGAAACGGATGTTCCGGGTAGAGCATGCTTAAGTTGGCAGCAAAACGAGGCATGGTGGCTCCAGGAAAAAAGGCTCAGACAAAAGGCCAGATCAGCAAGGTAATACAGAAGCCCAGGGTTCCGAGCAAGGTGGTGATGACGGTCCAGGTGCGCAGGCCGTCGCCGACGTTGAGCCCGGCGAGCTTGGTGAAGATCCAGTAGCCGGCGTCGTTGATATGGGACATGGCGAGCCCGCCACCGCCCATGGCCAGGCACAGCAGCGCCATATGGTTGGGGGTCAGGTTCAGGGTCGCGATCAGCGGGCTGATGATACCCGCGGTGGTCACCAGGGCCACGGTGGTCGAGCCCTGCACCGCCCGCAGCAGCATGGTCAGCAAAAAGCCCAGGGCCAGCACCGGCAAGCCGGTGGTGCGCAACAGGTCGGAGACCACCGCGCCGATCCCGGTGTCCACCAGCACCTTGCCGAACACCCCGCCGGCGCCAGCGATCAGGATCACCATGGCCACACCCGGCAAGGCCGAGCCGATCACATCCGACACCTGGCTGCGGCTCCAGCCGCGGCGCGAACCCAGCAGCCAGGCACAGAGCAAGGTATCGATCAGCAGCGCCACCAACGGCGCGCCGAGCACGGTCAGCACCCCGCGCAGGGCCGATTCGGCCGGCAGCAGCGAAGTGGCCAGGGTGCCCAGCAGGATCAGCACGATCGGCAGCAGGATCAGGCCGACGATCAGGCCGAAACCCGGCGCGGGGGCCGCTGGCAGCTTGGCGACGATGGCGCTGGTGGATTCTTCCAGGCCCATGTGCGACGCCGCCACCTGCGCCTGTTGCAGGTTCTGGCAATGGCCGTTGCCGTTGGTCCAGGCCTGCAGGTCGTCGTTGGTCACATGCGGGCCATAGACTTCGGCGCGGATATCGTCGGTCATCGGGTAGAAGCGCCGGGTCATGCGCCCGGCCACGCGGTAGCCGACGTAGCACAGCAAGGCGGTGAGCGGCAGGCCGAACATCAGCACCCGGCCCAGGTCGGCGCCCAGTTGGCTGGCCGCGGCCACGGCGCCCGGATGGGGCGGCAGGAAGGCATGCACGGTGAGCAGCGCGGCGCACATCGGCAAGGCGAACACCAGTAGCGGCTTGCGTGCCCGGCGGGCCACGCCGTAGGCCAGGGGCATGAGGATGATCACCCCGACCTCGAAGAACACCGGCACGCCAATGATGAAGCCGGCGATGGTCAGCGCCAGCGGCGTGCGGCGGTTGCCGAAGCGTTCGATCAGGGTCTTGGCCAGGGCCTCGGCGCCGCCGGACAACTCGATGATCCGCCCGATCATCGCACCGAGGGCGATGATGATCGCGATATGGCCCAGGGTCTTGCCCATGCCGCCTTCGATGGTCGCCACCAGATCGGCCGGTTTCACCCCGGCCACCAGCGCCACCAGGATGCTCACCAGCATCAGCGCGACGAAGGGCTGGAACTTGTACTTGAGCACCAGGAACAACAGCAGCGCGATGCCCGCGCCGGCCGTCAACATCAGGATCAGCGGGCTCATTGCGCGGTTCCTCCGCTAGAGAACGAAGGAGCGGTATCGGTGAAGCCAAAACAGCTGCAGTCAGGGAACGTCATGCTGGGATGTCCTGTTGTTATTGTTTTTTCGGGCAAGCCGGGGCCGTCGAGAGCCCTGCCGGGGCTCCCGGGTCACCACTTGCGGTGTCGGTTAGATCGGTGCGCTACCAGTGCGCGCCGAAGCTCTCGCGCAGCTCATCCAGGGCTGCCTGATCCAGCGGCGCCGGCTTGGGATGGCTCATCAGCCAGAGGCGCGCGGTTTCTTCCAGTTCTTCCAGGGCGTAGCTGGCCTTGGCCACCGAGCTTTCCCAGACCACCGGCCCCAGGCGCTCGAGCATCACCCCGCGCACGCTGTTGGCCAGTTGCGCCACCTGCTCGGCGACCTTGGGCGAACCCGGACGCTGGTAGCCGATCAGGGGAATGTGCCCGACCTTCATCACCTGGTAGGGCGTCAGCGGCGGCAGGATGTCGTCCGCCCGCCATACCCCGGCCAGGGTCAGCGCCACCAGATGGGTGGAATGGGTGTGCACCACCCCGCCTACCGTCGGGTTGCGGTCGTAGACCTGGCGATGCAGGGCCAGGGTCTTGGACGGCTTGGCGCCGGACACCCACTCCCCCGCCAGGTTGACCTTGGCGATGGTGGCCGGGTCGAGGCGGCCGAGGCAGACGTCGGTCGGAGTGATCAGCCAGCCGTCGTCGAGGCGCGCGCTGATATTGCCGGCGCTGCCCACGGTGTAGCCGCGCTGGTAGAGGCTGCGACCGACGTCGCAGATCTCTTCGCGCAAGGCCTTTTCCTGATCCGTCGCGGCGCTCATCGGGCACCTCCGGCGAGCTGTCCGAGGGCCTTGGCGAAAAAGTCGCGGCCGCCGAAATTGCCGGACTTCAGCGCCAGGGCCAGGGGCTCGGCGCCGCTGCTGACCGTGGCCGGCACGCCCGGGTCGATCTGCGCGCCGATCTGCAACAGGTCGACCCCCAGCGCCTTGACCACCGCGCCGGAGGTTTCGCCGCCGGCGATCACGAAGCGCCGCACCCCGCTCTGGCGCAGGCCCTGGGCGATCTCGCCGAGGGCGTTCTCCACCAGGCTGCCGGCGCGCTCGACGCCGAGCTGTTGCTGCACCGCCTTGACCTCGGCCGGGGTGCTGGTGGCGTAGATCAATACGGTTTCGGCGCTGTCGCGGGCAAAGGCCAGGGCCCGGGCCACCACCGGCTCGCCCGCGGCCAGGGCCAGCGGGTCGATGCGCAGGGCCGGACGGTCGGCCTCGAGCCAGGCCGCGACCTGGCCGATGGTCGCCACCGAGGCGCTGCCGGCCAGCACCACTTCGCCGCCTGCCACCGTCGGCAGTGACGCCACGTCGAAGTCACGCAGCTTACCGGCGCGGCGGAAGTTGCCCGGCAGGCCCAGGGCCAGGCCAGAGCCGCCGGTGAGCAGCGACAGGTCGGCGCAGGCCTCGCCCAGGGTGTACAGATCCTGGTCGGACAGCGCGTCGGCGATGGCCATGCCGACCCCCTGCTGACGCAGTTCGGCGATCTTCGCCCGCACCGCCTCCGCGCCGGCGGCGATGCTGTCGTAACGCAGCAGGCCGACTTTCAGCGGGGTCTGGGCCTGCAGCACGCGCACCAGGTTGGCGTCGGTCATCGGCGTCAGCGGGTGATGCTGCATGCTCGATTCGCTGAGCAGTTGGTCCTGGACGAACAGGTGACCGCGAAAAATGGTCCGGCCGTTCTCCGGGAACGCCGGGCAGGCCAGGGTGAAATCGCTGCCCAGGGCCTTGAGCAAGGCCTCGCTGACCTGGCCGATATTGCCGGCGGCGGTGGAATCGAAGGTCGAGCAGTACTTGAAGAAGATCTGCTCGCAGCCCTGCTCGCGCAGCCAGTCCAGTGCCGCGAGGGATTCCTCTACAGCGTCCTTGGCCGGCACGGTGCGCGACTTGAGGGCGATGACGATGGCGTCGGCATCCAGCCCGGCCGCCACTTCGCGGCTCGGGATACCGATGCTTTGCACCGTGCGCATGCCGCCGCGCACCAGCATGTTGGCCAGGTCGGTGGCGCCGGTGAAGTCGTCGGCGATGCAGCCCAGCAGCGGGCGTGCAGTGGAATTAGTCATGCAGCGTTCCTCAAACGGACTCGGGCTTGGCGGTCGGCAGGTCGATGCCCGGGAAAATCTTGATCACCGCCGAGTCGTCCTCGCGGCCGAAGCCGGCGCTGGAAGCCTGCATGAACATCTGGTGCGCGGTGGCCGACAGCGGCAGTGGGAACTTGCTGGCGCGGGCGGTATCCAGCACCAGGCCCAGGTCCTTGACGAAAATGTCCACCGCCGACAGTGGCCTGTAGTCGGCCTTGAGGATGTGCGGCACGCGGTTCTCGAACATCCAGGAGTTGCCGGCGCTGTGGGTGATCACTTCGTACAGGGCGTCGGCGTCCACCCCTTCGCGCAGGCCCAGGGCCATGGCTTCGGCGGACGCGGCGATGTGCACCCCGGCCAGCAACTGGTTGATGATCTTGACCTTGGAACCCAGGCCATGGGCGTCGCCCAGGCGATAGACCTTGCCCGCCATGCCGGCGAGGATCGCTTCGGCCTTGGCGTAGGCCGCGGCCGGGCCGGAAGTCATCATGGTCATTTCGCCGGCGGCGGCCTTGGCCGCACCGCCGGAGATCGGTGCATCGAGGTACAGCAGGCCCTGCTCGGCCAGGCGCTCGCCCAGCTCCACGGCGTAGGTCGGGGCCACGGTGGCGCAGCCGATCACCAGGCTGCCGGAAGGCAACGCCGCCGCGGCGCCGTCGCCGCCGAACAGCACGGTTTCGGTCTGCTCGGCGTTGACCACTACGGTGATGATCACATCGCAAGCCTCGGCCATCCGCGCCGGCGACGCGCAGGCCACCCCGCCTTCGCTGGCGAACTGCTGGGTGACCGCTTCGCGCACGTCACAGGCATGCACATTGAAACCGGCGCGCAACAGCGAGCGGGCAATGCCCAGGCCCATCGCGCCCAGACCGACGACACCGACGTTCTTGTTATTCATGGGGTACTCCAGGGGAAGACAGCGGCTGCGCCACGCCGACAAGGCGCAGGCGGCGGGCCGCGGGGTGAATGGCAGCGCAGGCGGCGGGGGCGACAAGGTCGCCTGGCAGATGAGTCGAAAGCGGTTCGAGCATCGGGGCCATCCTGTGATCTGTTGTTATCGGCTTGTCCTACAGGTTGTGGCCGATCATCCACCAATGATCGGATTATGTGAAGTATTTTTTCAATCTAACATTTCTTAACATAGCAAGCCTGAGCGGCGGATATCCGAAAACAGCGCTACAGCCCGCGCCGAATCAAACGGACGAGCGGCAGTGTGCTGACTGCGGGAAACTGATCTATATCAATGAGGCGCCTTCGACGGCGGCCAATGCTGTGAATTGCAACATGGCGATCAGCGGTACTGCCCTTCATCGCCCACCCATTGACGGTGGGCCCGGGGCAGCGCTGTATGGTCAATCCGCAATGCTTGGAGAAGGACATTCAACATGGCAAAGATCAACGTATTGGCTGGTGATTTTCTACAGGGGAATGGTGAGTACCGTCAGGGAGTCTTCCGGTTGGCCACTGCGACCAACCCTTCTCCGGGGGTCGAGGTCAAAGCCTCGGCGTTCAAACGTCTGGAAATCGCGACACAGGACAGCATCACCAACAGGGACGCCATTGGCTACGGCATCGCCGGGGCCATGCTGCTGGGCCCGGTGGGCGCCATTGCGGGCTACCTGATAGCCGGCAAGGAAACCGAGGTGACCTTCATCGCCACCTTCAAGGACGGCCGCAAACTGCTGGCCGCGACCGATAGCGAAACCTATCGGGATATCGAAAAACGCCTGACAGCCTAAGGTTCGTTTCCTGCCCATGTTCGACTCTGCGAGACATGGGCAGGCCCCGTTGACCGCCCTGCCCTAAACCGCTTCGGCCTCGTCCGGATCGGCCCGACGCTTCTGTCGCTCGCCCTCCAGCCAGATCACCAGCCCCAGCAGGCTGCCACCGGCAATCAGCAGACTGACGAACCAGCCCAGGGTTTCCGCCAGCTGGGTGAAGAACAGCGTGTACAGCTGGATGATGAAGAAGGTCGCGCCGTAGCCCACCAGCATGGAAAACCGCAGGCGAATGCCCAGGGCCAGCAGACCCAGGCTGACCGCCGCCCACAGCCCGTTGAACAGCACCAGCTCACCGGCCTCGGCCAGGTGCCAGGGACCGTCGATCAACTCGTAGCTGCCGAACAGCGACAGCAGCCACAGCGACATCTGGCCCATGAACAGGCCGGCGGAGATCCACACCTTGGCAAAGCCCCGGTAGCGCGCCAGCCAGGACGCCTCACCCTGCAGATGGACAAAACCGAACACCGCCATGGCCACCGCCGCGGCGAGAAACCGCAGCGGGTAGTTCATGCCGAACCAATAGGCGCTCCACCCCGATTCATAACCGCTGCGCCCGCCGAACCAGACGAAGAACAGTACGCTGCACAGGGTCAGCAGCAGGACGTTGTTCAGCGCATAGCTCAGCGCCAGCAGGAGCAACAGATCCACCAGCAACAACGCCGGCCAGTTGCCCGAACCATCGGAGTAGATCATGCCCAGCACCAGGCTCAGGCCGATCAGGGCAAAGCCGCCGAGCAGCTCCAGCGCCGTGCCGAGCAGCTTCAGCTGCTTGCCCAGCGACCAGCGCCCGGCGACGAACAGCCCGACCGTCAGCAGCCCGAGGCTGGCCGCCAGTTTCGGCAGGGTGAACGTCAGGTGCTCATGGGCCAGGATAAACACCCCGGCGGCCAGGCTGATGGCGCCGAAGGTCAGGAACCAGCGCCCCAGGGAGCGCCAGTCCCAACGGGTCAGCGAATACAGCCCGGCGAGCCGCCCATGGGCCTGGGTGTCGATCAGGCCGTCGCGCAGCCATTGGTCCAGGGCGTTGCGCACCTGGCGATTGCGGCGATCCGGACTCATAGGTCAGCCTCCCCGGCGCGCAGCGCGGTGCGTTCGAACAACCAGCCCAGGAGCATGCCGATCACCCCGGCCACAGCAAAGAACAGCGCGGCGCTCAGGTGTTCCCAGGCGTATTCGTAAAAGCGCGTGTACAGGTCGATACCCAGGAACACCACGCCGAAGCCGGTGAAGCTGGGGTGTTTGAAGCGCGCGCCGAGCACCAGCTGGGCGATCGCGCCGAGGGTGAACAGCAGGGTCCAGGTCAGGGTCTGCCGGTAAGGGTCTTCCAGGCTGAGGAACCACAGCGAGCAGTTGAAATACAGCAGCCCGAAGATCACATACAGCCGCCCGAAGCCGCTGAAGCGGCGCAAGGCATGGTCCTCGGCGTGCTGATGCCACAGCCCCAGGAGCGCAGTCAGCCCGGCGATCACCGCCATCGAGCGCGGGTCCTGGATGTCGAAGTAGTAACTGCCATGACCGCCGTAGCGCTCCCACGAACCCAGGCCATGGAAGGCGCAGAGCAGGCCCAGCAACAGCGGCCAGCGCAGACGGTAGCCATAGGCGGTGGCGATGCTCATGGCAGCGGTGGCCAGCAAGGCCAGCGGCAGATTGCCGAACTCACCGGCCTCGCTGTCGGCGCTGCCCAGCAACAGGCTGGCGCCCATCAGGATCAGGCCGACGGTGAGGATCGCCACCCCGGTGACGGGCATACGCCGCGCCGGGTCGCGGGCCAGTCGCGCGCCGAGCAGCCACAACCCGATGCCGGCGGCGAAAAACAGCAGCGCCCCCACCAGCACCGACTCGGCCAGCAGGCCCAGGCCGCCCAGCACCGCCATGCCGATCAGCAGCACCGCGCCGATGCCCAACCATTGCAGCACGGTGGACAGGCGGTGTTCGGGGTGTTCGTACAAGGCGCCGAGGCGCTGCTGCGCCTCGGCGTCGATCAGGCCACGGTGGCGCCAGTCGGCGATTTCGTGGAGCAACAGCTGCTGGGTGGTTTTTCTCATGGCGCTCTGGGGGCTGGTGGATAGGGGCCGGCCGCATGCCGGCTATCGACTCGACAGCATAGCCAGGCGCTGCACGGCCGTTGTCTATCAAGACGCCCAGCGTACCGCCCCACGACACGCTGCGCCCACAAAAAAGCTAATCCCGACCCGTTACTGTAGGAGCGAAGCTTGCTCGCGATGGACGTTAACGATACCGCGCACTGACTGGGTAAACGCGGCGCTCTCAAGTCCATCGCGAGCAAGCTCGCTCCTACAGTCTCCTTAAGATTTTCGAGTTCAGGCAGCCCCTACTCCGCCGTCGTCGGATCGATGATCGAGGTGACCCGGGAGACCCGGTCCGCCGGAAAGCCGCCTAGCCTGGCGTGCTCCCGGACGAGCGCCTCGTCCGCAGCGATATAGACGCAGTAGATTTTGTCGCCCGTGACGTAGCTATGCAGCCACTGCACTTGCGGCCCCAGCTCACTGAGAACCTTGCAGGATTTTTGCGAGATCCCTTGCAGGTCCTGGGGCGAAAGCGCTCCGGCCCCCGGAATCTCGCGCTCGATGACGAACTTCGGCATGACAACCTCCACTTCGTGAATGGCCGGGGCACGCCGGCGAACCCGCGTTGCCCCGTGTTTGCCGAGGCGCACAGCCCTCGGCGGATCACCAACGGTTTGCTTGCCCCCTGACTTACCTGCCAAGCGCGGCCGCCAACAGCGGCGCGGCCTGTTCATCGGTCAACGCCGCGTGCACTTCCATACGTAGCAGGTCGCTCCACTCGAGCACCCATTTCTGGATCAGCGTGAGATCGTTGGTCTCCGCGATGCCAAAGCCCGTCATGCCGCCGACGGTATGCCAGCGCCCCAGCATGCTCACGCCTGCGGGCGGCGCCCCGCCGGTCTTGAGAAAGCGCTCGATCGCGCTGTTGCGATGTTCGGGGCTGATTGACCAACTGACAATGAATAACATCTGCCACCTCCTGCGAGACTGGCACCCGTTGTTCTCTGCGCGCGCCTGGCGGGCACCGCGACCACGGCCACGCGTCGGTATCGACCCGCATTCCGGCTGGTCAGAATCGCTTGCTCCCATGGGAAGGAATAGCAGCCTCCCGCTGCCGACGCATGACCGCCGATCCTGTTTCCCGCCCGCTCCCGGCCCGGGCGCGCAGCCGCCGGTCGGCGCTCGGGCCGCGCCCTCGTTCCAGCCTCGGGAGCCAGTAGATAAAGCCTCATCCGGGGTCTATACCTACGCCTAACGGTCGCCCTATACCTAAGGAAGGGGAAAAGACCATGGACAACAGCAACGGCTCGGGTAACAACCTCGTCCTCTGGCTGCCTGGCAGCGCCCTGATCCTCAGCCTGGTCGTCTCGACCTTCGCCCTCACCCGCGAGCCGTTCCTCGAGCCACGGCCCACCGGCGCCCAGTTCCAGGCGCAGGCACCGATAGAAGCCCGGCTGTGGCAGGACCCGTTCGATGCGCTCGAGCGCTATCGCAAACGGCTCAAGGACGGCGGCAAGGCCTCGGCTACCGACCCTGAGTGCAGCCCCGATCTGGTTATCGACAAGCCCTCGGTACTGGACGCCGAAAAGCCGCAACAACCGCCAGAGTTGCCCCGATTCATGGTGGCGCTGGTCGAAGACGGTCCCTATGCCGATGAAGTGGAACTGCGCCGGCGCATTCGCTATGCCATCCTGGCGGGGTTCAAGAATTCGCGCATGGTCCCCGAGGACGAGCAGCACATCCGCTGCCTGACCCTGGCCGACGACTTGTCGGACAAACTGCAAACCGATGCGCAAGGCAAGCCAAAGCTCGCGGAAATCCCCTATGAAACCTTCGTCGCCAATCCGTTCGACCCGCCTGCGGACATCAACGGCCTCCAGCACCCAGCCGCCCAGACCCTGCTGTTCTGGGTAAAACAGGAGCATCTGGGTCCGGAACCGCTGCAACGACTTGAAACCTTGCGTCTCTCCCTGCAAAGCAAGGCTCATGCGGAATCGCCCGACCCGGCACCGCTGAAGGTCATCGGCCCTTCCACCTCGAAAGTCCTGCTCGACATGTACCGGGACGAAGCCAACGGCCACGCCAGCGCCAATATCGAGATTTACTCACCCCTGGCCACCGCGGATTACGAAACCTTGATCCATGCCCTGGGCAAACCCTCGCCCAACCAGGCCGCGACGCCGAAAACGCCCATGAAACTGCTGCGCACCGTCAGCGACGACGGCATCATGACGAGCCTGTTGCTGGAGGAGCTGAAGCTGCGCCATGTGGATCCGGTGGCGGGTGTGCAATGCAGCGAAGGAGCACCGCTACGGGTCGGCACCCGTTGCGACCCGGGAGGCTGGCAGCGCTCCAATCGCATTGCGCTGGTCTCCGAGTGGGACAGTTTCTACAGCCGCGCCCTGATCGAGAGTTTCAAATCCCAGGTGGCCAAGGACGCACGCCTCGAGGGCAAAGACCAGGTGGCGGTCAATGACTGGGTTCTGCGCTTCAGTTATCTGCGCGGCGTGGACGGGCGCCTGCCGGAGGAAGCCGCCAGCGGCAACAAGGCGCCCGGCGCCGATGACACTAAAAACAGCAAGGACAAGAACGCCCTGGATCTCAGCCCGCTGGAGAAGTCCGACGGCAATTCCCAGCTCGATTACCTGCGCCGCCTCGCCGATCACATCCAGCGCGCGGACGAAACCTATCGCCGCAATGGCACCAGCGGTATCGGCGCCATCGGTGTGCTGGGGGCCGACACCTACGACAAGCTGCTGGTCCTGCAGGCCCTCAAAAGCCAGATGCCGAACAAGGTGTTTTTCTCCACCAACCTCGATGCGCGCATGCTCCAGCGCGGCCAGGCACAGACCACCCGCAACCTGGTCCTGGCGGCGCCCTACGGCCTCACGCTGACCCGCGCCCTGCAACAGGATGTCCCGCCGTTCCGCGACAGTCTGCAAAGCGCCGTTTTCGTCGCGGTCCTGGCGGCGCAGGCCCCCCAGGCCTACGACGTCAAGCGGGCGCGGTTCGATTACAAGTCGGAACTGCTGTCGCCGGGCATCTATGAGGTGGGGATCAGCGGCTTCATCCCCCTGTCGAGCCAGCTCACCGAAACACGCCCCAGGGATTGCACCGCACCGGACCGATCCCAGCCACGACCGAACGACATCATGGCACTGCGCTGCCTGCAGGATCCGTCGCCATCGCCCTACCCCGAACTCTCCCAGTCGGCACGCGACACGCTCGATGAACGACAGTCGTTTTTCTGGGCCGGACCGCTGTCGTTCATCCTCCTGGTCCTGGTGGTCCTCCTGGGCTGGTGGTGGACCTATGTGCAATCCAGCGACGACAAACTGCCGCCCTGGGTGCGCAGTATCCCGCTGACGCTGTATGTGGTGTCCGGGCTGTCGGCCTGGCTCGCCGTGCAGTTCTGGCGCGTGGAGTTCATGTGGGCCAGCTTCGTGCTGATCCTGTTAGGCATCATTTGCTCAGGACTGATCCAACTGCAGCGCCAACCATCGCCCTCCGGACAGGTCCCCGTCCAGGCAGCCAGCCGGCTGTTCGACGCTTCGGCGTGGTACGTCGTGGTGCCGATCGTCGCCTTCGTCCTGGCCTTGCTGTGGATGTACCAGATCCGCCGCGCCTTGACGGCGGACGGGCTGGGCGAGCCGATGTTCCTGTTCGAGGGCATCAGCGCCTGGCCCACCGTGGCCCTGCGCCTGCTCGCCGTGATCATCTCGATCTCGGCGCTGGCCTGGGGTTGGCGCACCCTGCGCATCAACAGTAGCGAGATCGAAAAGGCCTACCACCTGGATCAGTACATGGGCAGGCTGCGCATGAGCCTGTGGGGGCTGCTACTGCGCCTCGTTCATCGAGAAAAGGGTACGACGCTGCAAAAGTGGCGAGCCGCCCTGGGACGTTGCCTGTTCCTGGTCCTGTTCCCGCTCTCCTCCAACACTCGCGACTGGCACATGCCCCAGAGACTGACGACCGCGATCCAGTCCTATGTCGCCGACAAGCGCCTGATCATTTTCGTCACCCGCTTCTGGAAAGAACACTGCGTGGGTGGCACCTTCGGTGCCCGGATGCTGCGCAGCATCCTCGCCACCTGGATCTTCGTCGTGGCCACCAGCGTGCTCTTCGTGCTCTGGCCCATGGAAGGAACGCCCATCCGGGGCGACTCGCCGATCTGGATGCTGAGCTGGCTGCTGCCGACCCTGACCTTCCAGTTGCTGGTGTTCTGGGTGGTCGATGCCAACCGCCTGCTGACACGGTTCATCCGCCACCTGAGCAAGCACTACGCGATCTGGCCAAGGGCGTTACGCCAGGAGCACCAGAGGGTGTTCGGCATGCCGCTGCACCCCTGCATCGACGACTGGATGGACATGCAACTGATCGCCAAGCGCACAGCCACCGTCAATCGCCTGATCTATGCCCCGACGGTGGTCATGTTGATCCTGATTGCGTCGCGCAACAGCGTGTTCGACAACTGGCCGACACCGCCCAGCATCGTCATTTCGTTCCTGCTGACCACCCTGATCCTGCTCCTTTCCGCGCTGTCGCTGCGAGGTGCCGCGGAACAGGCCCGCGGCGCGGCGCTGCAGCGTCTTGACAACTACCGGCTGGAAACCCCCGAAGACTCACCTATCTACAAGAAACTCGAACTGATTCGCGGACGCATCGTTGCCCTCAATACCGGGGCCTTCTCAAGTTATTCGCAAGAACCCCTGGTGCGGGCCCTGCTGCTGTCGCTGACCGGTGTCGGCGGTTCGCTGATCGTCGACGTGTTGAACTACGCGAAGTTCTAGGCACTGCCGGTCAGGAGCGAACCAGGCGCCGGCCTATGAGTGGCTATGCTTGATCTGTTGCCAGAGCATCCCGCCGCCCCGCTCACGGGCTGCGGCGGGAGCCCCCTCTGGCAACGCCCCCCAACGCCGCGCGACCTCGGCAAGGAGCGGTTCGAGATGCAACTGATCAGCGTGAACATCGACAAGCCGGAAGCCACCAACTTCATTTTCGGGCAGACGCATTTCATCAAGTCCGTCGAGGACATCCACGAAGCCCTGGTCGGCGCCGTGCCGAACATCGCCTTTGGCCTGGCCTTTTGCGAAGCCTCGGGGCAATGCCTGGTGCGCTGGTCCGGCAGCGATCCGGCGATGATCGAACTGGCGCAGAAAAATGCCCAGGCCATCGCCGCCGGCCACAGCTTTATCCTGTTTCTCGGGGACGGTTTTTATCCGTTGAACGTGCTGAACACCCTCAAGATGGTGCCCGAGGTGTGCCGCATCTTCTGCGCGACCGCCAACCCCACCGAGGTGATTCTCGTGGAAACGGCACAGGGCCGGGCGGTGCTGGGGGTGGTGGATGGCTTCTGCGCCAAGGGCCTGGAAGGCGACGCCGATATCCTGTGGCGCAAGAACCTGCTGCGGCAGATCGGCTACAAGCAGTGAGTGCCGGCCCCGGACCCAGCGACTACTCCGGCGACGGGGTGGTCCGGCAACTCTTGCGGTGGCGAATCTCCTGGTCCGAAGGCCGTTCCTTGACGAACTCGAACCGCGGCTCGCCCTCGTTGTAGGTGACCAGCCAGCCCCACTCCAGCTCGGCCTCATCCTGGCCCGGCTTCGGCGGCGCCGCCCACCACGGTTCTCTGCTGACGATCTGGCGCATGGCCCCCTCCCGTTGCTTCGCCCCTCAACTATAACGCCCAGGCCCTGGAGCACACGGGTTTCGGCCGATCGGCGAAGCGCTCATACGGATTCAGCGCACCAGCGTCCACTCGGCCAGTGGCCGATAACGGCCCTTATGCGACTCGAACAGGGCGAAATGCCGGGTATTCAGGTGAAAGTCGGGAGCGGTCTCGGACTCGGGAACCGGCGCCCGATAGTCGCGCATCAAGGTCAGGTGCGGACGAAATTCCCGGGGTGAGTCCTCCAGCCCCAGGGGCAGCAGCGCCTGTTGCAAGGCATACACCAGTTGCCGCAACTCCAGCGGCGCCTGGGCCGGGGCCAGCAACAAGACCCCGGCCCGGCGCCAGACCTCCAGGCGGTCGAGGGGGACGTGCAACGGCTCGCCGGACGTGCGCACGCTCGCCGCGGCGGCGCAGATGTCCGGCACCTGCGCCGCCGCGACCGAGCCCAGGAACATCAGGGTCAGATGAAAATTTTCCGCCGGCACCGGACGGCCGTTGCGCAGCCCAAGGGCGCCGCGCCACTGGGCGATGGCCCGGCGTTGCGCGGCGGCGCAGGGCAAGGCGAAGAACAGCCGCTTGAACGGCTCGCCCGGCTCACGGGATTCATCGTTCATTGCCCTGTCCTCCCATTGGGGTTGCCCGGCATCGACCGGTCTGGATCGGCCCGGACCACCGGCCATCGGCCAGCAAGCCGTGCTGAGGGCGGTGCCCTGGAACCCAGAGTATAAATCCGCCGCCCGCTCCTTCTGTCGGCCTCCTCGGGAACCGTCAGCCGAGGGGATGCAGCGCCTCGTCGAACTGCGACAGGCGCGGGAACTCGATGGGCAGGTCGTCGGCGACCTGTTCCAGCCGCCGCCGGTACGCCATCAGGAACGCCTCGCGGGCCTGATCGCTGATATAGGGCACATGCCAGGCGACGAACGGCTCCAGCACCTCGAACCCGACATAGGCCAGGGTGCCCCGCAGGATCGGCCGCAGCATGTCGTTCAGCGGCCCGTGAATCGCCCCCTCGCCAAACATGTGCTCGCGACCGCCCAAGCTGACGCTGACCAGCGCCTTCTTGCCGCGCAGACCGCCCTGGTCGTAGAAGCGCTTGCCGCCATAGCAGATGCCGGACACCAGTACCCGGTCGATCCAGCCCTTGAGGATCGCCGGCGCCGAAAACCAGAAGATCGGGAAGTTCAGGATCAGCAGGTCGGCCCACAGCAGCTTGTCCAGTTCCTGCTGGATGTCCGCGGCGATCGACTGGTTTTTCACCCCCAGCCGCTGTTCCAGCGCGTACACCAGGTAGTCGGGATTCTCCCGGGAGGAAAAGTCCGCGGCGCTGGCCACCGGGTTCCATTGCATCGCGTACAGGTCGCTGACCTGCACCTGGTGCCCCTGGGCCTCGAGGGTGGCCAGCGCCTGGTCGCGCATGGCGGCGGTGAAGGAGCGTGGCTCGGGATGGGCGTGGACGATCAGTACGTTCATGAAGGTTTCCTTAAGACATGTTCCAAAAGAGGCAGAGCGTGAGGACTCAGCACTGGATCGCCTTGATTTCGACAAATTCGCCCAGGCCTTCTTCACCCCA
Organism: Pseudomonas sp. NPDC089530; assembly: GCF_050280705.1. Classification (NCBI taxonomy): domain Bacteria; kingdom Pseudomonadati; phylum Pseudomonadota; class Gammaproteobacteria; order Pseudomonadales; family Pseudomonadaceae; genus Pseudomonas; species Pseudomonas sp. NPDC089530. The sequence goes on from NZ_JBNNVU010000001.1 coordinate 120,179, forward strand.
TTCGCGACCGTTGCCGGACTGTTTGTAGCCACCGAACGGCGCCTGGTAATTGAACGCCGCGCCGTTGATGAAACACTGCCCGGCACGCAGTTGCCGGGCCAGGCCCAGGGCCCGCTCGGCACTGCCCGCCCAGACCCCGCTGGACAGGCCGAAGGGCGAATCGTTGGCCAGCGCGACGGCCTGGGCCTCGTCGGCATAGGGAATCAGGCACAGCACTGGGCCGAAGATTTCTTCCTGGGCGATGCGCATGCGGTTGTCGACGTCGGCGAACAGGGTCGGGCTCACATAGTGGCCGCGCTCGAACCCCGGCTGCGGCTCACCGCCCCACAGCAGCCGCGCGCCTTCCTCCTGGCCGAGCCGGACGTACTCCTGCACGGTGCGCCGCTGGGCGGCCGAGCACATCGGCCCGAGAAAGCTCTGCCGGTCCAGGGGATCGCCCATGACCAGGCTCCGGGTTTCTTCCACGGCCAGCTCCAGGGCCTCGGCATAACGACTGGCCGGCAGCAGCATGCGGGTCAGCGCGGTGCAGGTCTGCCCGGAATTGATCATCACGTCCTGCACGCCATAGCGCACCGCCGCGGCCAGGTCGGCATCCTCGCCGATCAACAGCGGCGACTTGCCGCCCAGCTCCAGGCACACCCGCTTCACCGAAGGCGCCGCGGCCTGGGCCACGCGCACCCCGGCGCCGGTGGAGCCGGTGAACGACAGCATGTCCACATCCGGGTGCCGGGCCAGGGCCTCGCCGACCTTCGCGCCCGGCCCGCTGACCAGGTTGAACACCCCCGCCGGCAGGCCTATGGCCTCGATCATCTGCGCCAGCAGAAAGGCATGCAGCGGCGTTTCCTGACTCGGCTTGACCACTACCGTGCACCCCGCCGCCAAGGCCGGCGCGAGCTTGCCGATCAGTTGATGCAACGGATAGTTCCACGGATTGATAAAGGCGCAGACGCCCACGGGCTCGCGGATCACCAGCGAGTTGCCGACCTCGCGCACCTGATCCATGAGCGCGGCGAGCTCGACGTACTGCTCCAGCCCGACGATCGGTCCGTCGACCTGCACCGCGCGGCACCACTGCACCGGCATACCCAGCTCGGCGGTGATCAGCGCGGCCATCTCGTCGGCCCGCTGGCGCAACTGCTCGGCCAGCGCACGGATATAACCGGCGCGCACACGGGACGGCGTGCGCGACCAGGGGCCGAAGGCGCGCCGGGCCGCGGCCACGGCGCTGTCGACATCGCGCTCGTCCCCCAGGGGCACCGCGCCTATGGCTTGCTCGGTGGCGGGGTTGCCGACCTCGGCCATGCCCTGCCCCGACGGCTCGCGCCAGGCCCCATCGATAAACAGCCGGCTGTACTTATGCATCGACCGCTACCTCCAACAACTCACGGGCACAGCGGGCGATCCGCTGGCAGGCCTCGCGCAGGGGTGCCGCGCCGAGGACCAGCCCCAGGCGAATATGCCCGGCGGCGCTCGGGCCGAAGGCTTCGCCGGCCAGTACCGACACCCCATGGCGCTCCAGCAGTCGATCGGCGAAGACCTGGGCACTGACCCCGGTCTCGCGGATATCGACCATCACGAACATCCCGCCGTCGGGCTTCAGCGCCCGCACGCCGGGGCAATCGGCCAGGCACTCGCAGACCAGGTCGCGGCGCTGGCGATAGGCCTCGCGCATCGCCTCCAGTTCCGGCAAGCCGCTGTCCAGCGCCGCGACGGCGGCGTCCTGGATAAACTCCGGCGAGCCGTAGAGCATGCACAGGGCCAGGTTTTCCAGGTGTGCCACCAACGCCGGCGGCGCCACCACCCAGCCCACCCGCCACCCGGTCATGGCATGGGATTTGGACAGGCTGTTGAGGGTCGCCGTGCGCTCGGCCATGCCCGGCAGGCTGGCCGGGCTGATGTGCTCGCCGTCGAACAGCAGTTCGCTGTAGACCTCGTCGGAAATCAGCCACAGGTCATGGGCGATGCACAACTCGGCCAGGGCCTGCCAGGTGGCGCGCGGCAAGCTGGCGCCCGACGGGTTGTGCGGACTGTTCAGCGCCATGGCCCGGGTCCGCGGGGTGATGCGCGCAGCGACATCGGCGGGCGCCACGCGAAAGCCGTTCTCGGAACGTACCGGCACCGGCACCACCACCGCGCCGCAGGCGCCGAATACCGCTTCGTAGGTGACGTACATCGGCTCGGCGACCAGCACTTCGTCGCCCGGATCGAGCAGGCACTGGGCGACACTGAACAGCGCGCACTGGGCCCCGGCCAGCACCGTCACCTGGTCGGCGTCGACCGGCTGGCCGCTGCGTTGCCGGTGCCTGCGGGCGATGCTTTCGCGCAGGCTGCGCTTGCCGCGCACGTCGGTGTAATGAGTGTTGCCCGACAACAGGCTGTCGATGGCCGCCTGCACGATCGGCACCGGGGTGTCGAAGTCCGGATCGCCGACCGACAGCAGCAGGATGTCTTCGCCCTGCTCCTGCTTGGCCAGGGCCCGGTAGTGGATACCCCAGGCGGCGGCACCGTCACCGGCGATACGTTGGGTCAGATGGGAAAAACGCATGGTCATAGCCCCGAAAAAAGGTTGAGGGTCAGCGCGCGCAGGCGTGCTTGAGTTCGATCAGGGTCACGCCGTTGCGGCCGAAACCGCTGCGCAACTCGTCCTGCAATTGATCCAGGCTGCGCGGCTGGGCCACGGTGCAACCGAAGGCGCGGCCCAGGGCGAGGAAATCCGGATTGCGCGGCAGCACGCCGATCGGCTCGATATCCAGGCCCAGCATGTCGTCGCGGATCTGCCCCAAGGCATCGTTGTTCCACAGCAGCACCACCAGCGGGCTGTCCAGCTCCTCGACGGCCGTCGCCAGCTCCTGGGCGGTGTAGAGAAAGCCGCCGTCGCCGACCAGCACCAGGCCGGGGCGCTGCGGGGCGCCGAACTTGGCGCCGATCCCCGCTGGCAGCCCATAGCCCAGGGTGCCGTAGCCCGTGGGGTGCAACCAGCTGCGTGGCGCCCGGCTGGGGAACAGGTAATTGCCGGTGTAGGCCAGCTGGGTCATGTCGCTGCTGATGAAAGCCTGCTCCGGCAGCTCCGCGGCCACCCGCTCGAGAATTGCCTGATGAATCGCCTGCAAGGGGCCATGGCCGGCGCGCACCGCCGCGCGCAGCCGCGCCACGGCATCGATGGCCGCCGTCGCGTCCCGTGGCGTTGGCGCCAGACGTTGCAGCAGCGCCGCGACGGTCTGCCGGGCATCGCCCCGCAAGGCCAGGGTGCAGGGGTAACAGTCATTGAACTTGCGCGGGTCGATATCCACCCGCAGCAGCTGGGCGTTCAGCGGCAGGCGCTCGCGCCAGTAGTCGGTGTCGGCCATCTCGGTGCCCACCGCCAGCACCACATCGGCTTCGCCGATCAGTTGCCAGCCCGGCTCGACGCACAAGGTCGAACCGGCGTTCAGCGGCGCCTCCGGCGCCAGCAACCCCTTGCCGGCGACACTGCTGAAAAACGGCGCGGCCAACCGCGTGCTGAGCTGTTGCAGCTCCTGCGCCGCGTCGAGCGCCCCGCCCCCGGCGATGATCATCGGCCGCCTGGCGGCCTGCAGCCTGGCCGCCGCCTGGTCCAGGATGCCGGCCGCCGGCAGGCCACGCCCCGGGCGGCGCCGCACCTCGGCGCTCCAGTCCCGGGCCACCGGCGCGGCCAGCACGTCCAGCGGCACCGAAATATGCACCGGGCGCGGGCGCTCGCTGTCGAACACCGCGTAAGCGCGGGCGATCAGTTCCGGCAGGTCTTCGGCGCTCAGGGCCACTGCCGAGAACGCCGTGATCGGTGCGGTCATCGCCCGCTGGTCCTGGGTTTCGTGCAGGCAGCCCCAGCCCTTGCCGAGGCTGGCCGTGTGGTTGACGCTGGAAATCACCAGCATCGGGATCGAGTCGGCGTAGGCCTGGCCGATGGCGGTCGCGGCATTGGTCACGCCGGGGCCGGTGATGACGAAACACACCCCCGGCTTGCCGCTGACCCGGGCATAACCGTCGGCCATGAAGCCGGCGCCCTGCTCGTGACGGGTCAGGACATGGCGGATACCGCTGCCGGGCAGGCCGCGGTACAGCTCCAGGGTGTGCACCCCGGGAATGCCGAACACGGTGTCGACGCCGTAGTTGGCGAGCAGGCGCACCAGGGCCTGGCCACCGGTCAAGGTAGTACTGTGCATGTTTCTCTCCTCAGGCCTGGCCGAGGCGTATCAACGCATCGACCGCAACGGTGCCCCGGGCACCGACCAACAATGGGTTCACATCGAGTTCGAGCAACTGCCCGGCGTTTTCGCAGGCGTAGTCCGCCACGGCGCGGATCGCCGCCACCAGGGCATCGAGATCCGCCGCTTCGCGGCCGCGAAACCCCTGGAGCAGGCTCGCGCTGCGCAGGCTGAGCACGGCGGCGCGAATGGCGCCGTCGGTGGTCGGCAGCAACAGGCTGCGGCTGTCCTTGAGCAACTCCACCAGGATCCCCCCCGCGCCGATGACCAGCGCCAGGGCGAAATCGCTTTCGCGCTTGATGCCGACAATCAGCTCGGCCAGCGGCGCGCGGGCCATGGGTTCCAGCAGCACCCGGTCGAAGGCCACGGACGGCGCGCAGTTGGCGATCCGCGCGGCCATCTGCTCCAGCGCCGCCGCCAAGGCCTGGGGCCCCTGCAGGTTCAGCGCCACGGCCCCGACCTCGGTTTTGTGCGGCAACTGGCTGCTGACCGCCTTGAGCACCAGCGGATAGCCCACTGCCTCGGCCGCGTGCAAGGCCTCGGCCGGGGTACTCAAGAGCCCACGGGGAATCGGCAGGCCGAAGGCGTGCAAGGCCTGTTTCGATTGCCACTCGTCGAGCAGCCGCCCGCCCTCCGGCAGCGCCTGCGGGCACAGCGGCACCAGCGCCGCTTCGCCGAGGTCCAGCAGCGCCTGGCGCCGGCCTTGATAGCGCACGATCCGCCCCCAGGCCGCCAGCCCCTCCTCCACGCCCTGCAAGGCCGCCACGCCCTGCCTGTGCAAACGCTCCCGGGCGCTGGCCGGCAGCAGCTCGGGAAAGGCCGAGGTGACGAAACCGGTCTTGCCGTGACGCACCAGCGCCGCGCAGAACAGTTCCAGCAGCAGGTCGCACTCCTTGCGCTCGCCGGTGAACTCGGCCGGGTAATCGAGCACCAGCATGGCCGCGTCGGCCGTGCTGCGCAGTGCCGTGTCGAGCATCCGGGTCAGGGCCTCGGCATCGCCCCAGATCGCCGTGGTGAAATCCAGCGGGTTGACCAGGTTGGCGTAGCCCGGCAGCACCTGGGCCAGTTCGCTGCGCTGGCCCTGGTCGAGTTCGACCAGCTGCAGTTCGTTGCGCTCGGCGTAGTCGGCGATCAACCCGGCATCGCCACCGGAACAGGCCAGCGCCACCAGGCTGTCGCCCGTCGGCAGCGTGCCGCAGGCGGCGGCCTTGAGCGTCTCGACGAAACTCACCGGGCCGCTGACGCGGATCACCCCGAGGCGCTCGAACAAGCTGTCGTACAGCGCGTCGGAACCGGACAACGAGCTGGTATGGCTCAAGGCCAGTTCGGCGCCGATCTGCGACACCCCGGTTTTCAGCGCGACGATCGGAATGCCCTTCTCCAGGGCCTTGCAGGCCGCCCTGGCAAAGCCGGGTACGTTCTTCAGGCCTTCCAGGTGCAGGCCGATGGCGGTCACGCGGGGCTCGTCGAGCAGCACCTCCATCAGTTCGGCGATGCCCAGTTGCGCCTGGTTACCGACCGAAGCCATGTACGCCACCGGCAGCGAGCGATCGCTCATCGACAGGTTGTAGGCAAAGTTGCCGCTCTGGGTCAGTACGGCCACCCCCTTCTCTACCGGCCGGCCGCCATGGGCCACCGGCCACAGCGCCGCGCCGTGCAGATAGTCGAGCAGGCCATAGCAGTTGGGACCCAGCAGCGCCATGGAACCGGCTGCCTCCAGCAACTGCTGTTGCAGCGCCTGGCCCGCGGCGCCGGTCTCGGCAAAACCCGAGGCATAGCAGATCGCCCCGCCCGCACCCTTGGCCGCCAGTTCGGCGACGCAGGCCAGGGTCAGTTCCCGATTGGTGGCGATGAACACCGCGTCCGGAGCGCAAGGCAACTCGGCCACGCTGCGCACGCACGGCACGCCATCGAGGCTGGCGTGCTGCGGATTGACCAGCCACATCTGGCCCTGATAGCCGCCTTCGGCACAGCGGCGCAGCGCCCGGGCCATGCTGCGGCCACCGACGAAGGCCAGGTGGCGCGGCGCGAGCAGGCGCTTGAGGTTGTCGCGAAGATTCTGGGACATGAACATTCTCCAGGCCGATCAGCGCAACAGCGGGCGCAGTAGTTCGCGGGAAATGATGTGGCGCTGGATCTCCGAGGTGCCCTCCCAGATCCGCTCGATCCGGGCATTGCGCCAGATCCGTTCCACCGGCCCTTCGTCCATCAGGCCCATGCCGCCGAAGATCTGCACCGCTTCGTCGGCGACCCGGCCCAGCACTTCACTGGCGAACAGCTTGGCCATGCCGGCCTCGCCATCGGTCATGCTGCCCTGGTCCATTTTCCAGGCGGTGTGCAGGGTCAAGAGCTCCGCCGCGCGAATCTGCGTGGCCATGTCGGCCAGCTTGAACGACACCCCCTGGTAACTGCCGATGGGCTGGCCGAACTGCTTGCGGTCCGCCGCCCATTGCAGCGAGACATCCAGCGCGCGCTGGGCCTGGCCGACGCAATTGGCCGCCACCATCACGCGCCCGGCGGTGAGCCAGGCGTTGGCCACCTCCCAACCCTTGCCGACCTCGCCCAGGACCTTGGACGCCGGTACCCGGCAGTCGTCGAAGAACAGCTCGTAGGTGTGATAACCACGGTTGCTCACGCACTTGGGGCCGCGGCGGATGGTCATGCCCGGAGTACCCCGGTCCACCAGGAAGGCGGTCACGGCGTTGCGCTGGCGGCCGTTGTGCTCGTAGGTGTCGGTCACGGCGAAGACGATCGCGAAATCGGCGTGGCCGGCGTGGCTGATGAAGTGCTTGCTGCCATTGAGCACAAAGTCCTGGCCATCGCGGACCGCGCGGGTCTTGATCGCGTTGGCATCGGAGCCGGCGCCCGGTTCGGTGAGGGCAAAACAATCGATCTTCTCGCCCTGGATGCACGGCAGCAGGTAGTCGTCGATCTGCTGGCCGGTACAGGCCATGAGAATCTTCGACGGCCGCGCGACGAACACATGCAGGGCCCAGGAACACTTGGACAGCTCGCGCTCGATCAGCGCCTGGGACAGATAGTCGAGGCCACCGCCGCCGACTTCCTCGGGCATGTTGAAGGCATAGAAACCGGCGGCGATGGCCTTGCCGCGAATCTGCGCGGCCAGCTCCGGGGATACCTCGTCGGCACGGTCCACCGCCTCTTCATGGGGCAGCAGCTCCCTGGCGACAAAACTGCGAACCGAATCCACCAACATTTCTTGTTCTTGGGTCAGTTGGAAATTCATGGGGCTACCTGATGATGGGTTGTATTGAATCGGCATCGCGCCGCGGGTTTGCTCGCGGGGCGCGGCCGTGTGTGACTAGCGCCCGATAAAGTTCGGCGCTCGTTTTTCCGTGGCGGCGCGCAAGGCCTCGGCGCCATCCGCGCTGCGCCCGCACAACAGGCCGGCGGCCAACTCGGCGCGCAGTTGCTCGGGCAAGCTGCGCGCGACGCCTTCGCGCATCAGCTGCTTGGTCTGGGCGAAGGCGAACGTCGGACCGCTGGCCAGGCGCGCGGCCAACTCCCCGACCACTTGCGGCAGCTGTTCATCGGCACACACTTCGCCGACCAGCCCGGCCGCCAGGGCCCGCTCGGCACTCCAGAGTTCATCGAGGAACAGCAGGCGCTTGGCCTGTTCGCTGCCGATCAGCCGCGGCAGGTGCCAGCTGGCGCCGGCGTCCGGCGAATAGGCCATGCTGGTGTAGCCGGCCTTGAACCGGGCCGACCGGGCGGCGATCCGCAGGTCGCAGCACAGGGTCAGGTCCATCCCGGCGCCGACCGCGGTGCCATTGATCGCGGCGATGGTCGGTTTGCCGAGGCTGTACAGCCGGCTCATCAAGCCGTGGGCGGTTTCGGTCCAGCCGTAGCTTTCCAGGGCGCCCCGGGCCTCGGCCTCGGCCCATTCGGCCAGATCCGCACCGGCGCAGAAACTGCGACCGCTGCCAGTCAATACCAGCACCCGCACCGCCGGGTCGGCGTCGTACTCGTCCAGCAGGGCGTGGAGTCGTTTCAGGGTGGGAATGTCCAGCGCATTGCGCTGCTCGGGGCGGTTGAGGGTGATCCAGGCAACGCCCGCTTCGACCTGGCTGAGCAGCGACGATGGAGTAGTCATGTGAGGCCTCGAATGATGGTGTTGGGTCTTGAGGGGGACGGCTTGGGGTCGATACTAAACAAGTGTTCAACAAGACCACAATCCACGGCCCTGGGCCTTGTAACAGCGGTAAACAGGCGCTATCCGATTGTTTTTATTGAGTTATTTTTCTATTTCGCGGCGCGGGGCCGGCGCGGCGTTACAACTTTGAACAACTGGCTACAGAGGGAGCGGCGGTTGCGAGCAGGCCCTGGGCGACACTCCGACGCAACGGGCGCCGCCGTGGATCAGCAACACCGCGTCGCCCGCTTTACGGGGCTGCGCCCCGATCGCAGCCTCGCCTTGGCTCGGCAGCGGCTACAGGTGTGGTGGGCATCAACGAAAAACGCGACAGATAACTGTCGCGTTTTTCGTGGCGGCGGCCGGAACTAGACCGGCACGGTCGGGGCCAGTACCGCCTGGCGCTTGCGCTGCACCAGGTAGTAGGCGCCGTAGCAGATCGCGATAAAGCCGAAGCCCCAGTACAACGACGGCCGCTGGGTCGGGTCCATGGCCAGGAACACGAACAGCGAGCAGCACAGGCCGATGCACAGCAGCGGCAGCAGCGGGAACCAGGGCGCGCGGTACTTCAGGTCGCTGAGCTTGCCGCCATCGCGGATATAGGCGCGGCGGAACTTGTACTGCGCCAGGGCGATGACGATCCAGGTCACGGTGCCGGACATGCCGCTCACCGCCATCAGCACCATGAACAGCGTGTCGGCGGCGACGAAGCTGGTCATCAACGAGACCAGGGCGAAGCACAGGGTGATGCTCAGCGCCCGCAGCGGCACGCCGCGCTTGCTCAGCGGCGCCAGGCTCCTGGGCGCCATGCCGGTCTTGGACATGGCCCACAGGATCCGGGTCGAGGCATAGAGGCCCGAGTTACCGACCGAGAGGATCGCCGTCAGGATCACGAAGTTCATCAGGTCGGCGGCATAAGGAATGCCGACCATGTCGAACACCTGGACGAACGGGCTTTCCATCAACCCTGCCTGCTGCCAGGGCACGATGGCCGACAGCACGACAATCGCCAGCACGTAGAAGATCAGCACACGGAACACCACGTTGCGCACGGCCCGCGGAATGCTCTTCTCCGGCCGGTCGGTTTCCCCCGCCGCCACCCCCATGATCTCGCAGCCCTGGAAGGCATAGACCACGGTCATCATCACCGCGAACACCGCCGAGAGGCCGTTGGGAAACAGGGTGTCGCCGATCAGGTTGCTCATCATCGGGGCCGGGGCGCCGCTGGTCAGCGGCACCGCGCCGAAGATCACCAGCACGCCGACGATGATGAAGCCGAGGATCGCCGCCACCTTGACCCCGGAGAACCAGTATTCCGCTTCACCGAAGGCCCGGGTCGCCAGGGCGTTGAGGCCGAACAGCACCGCCACGAACAGCGCCGACCAGTACCAGATCGGCACGGCCGGGAACCAGCGCACCATCAGCATCCCGGCCGCGGTGAATTCCAGACCCACGGTGGTGGCCCAGCTCATCCAGTACACCCAGCCGATCATGAAGCCGGTGGCCGGACCGATAAACTGGGTGGCGTGGGTCTGGAAGGAGCCGGACACCGGCATCTGCACCGACAACTCGCCAAGGCAGACCATCACCAGGTACATCAGGAAACCGGCCACCAGGTACGCCAGGATCGCCCCGACCGGGCCACCCTGGTTGATGATCACGCCGGAGCCCATGAACAGGCCGGTGCCGATCACCCCGCCCAGGGACAACATGAAAATGTGCCGGCTCTTCAGGGCACGGGTCAGGTGGATGCCTTTGCGTTCGATAGATTCGCTCATGTCGGTCCCCTCAGCGGTCAGTGAAGGGGGCGACGGCCGACAGGACGTCAGGGCGCGGGGAAGGATCAGCTTTACGGCAGTTCATTATTATTATCTCCAATAAGCTTCGAAGACCGCGCGCGGCGCGGTTCGAGCGATTATTGGAAAGCCATGTAAGTTCGCGTTGAACGTAAAGATCGAAGATGTAAAAAGTCGTAAGGATTTTGTCTATCGGGCGTCGAGCAGCGCGGCCAGGGTCTGGGTGGAGCGTTGCCATTGCGCGTGCAGCCGCGGCGCCAGTTGCTGCACCGCCTGCCGGTCGTTGCCCAGCGCCGCCGTCTCCAGCGCCCGCAAGACACTGGCCAGGGCCCGCAGCCCCATCGAATCGCTGCTCCCGGCCAGACGATGGGCCAGATGGGCGATCTCCGTGCAGTCGTCGGCCTCGATGGCATCCATCAGCGCCACCCGGTGCTGGGCCAGGGCGTCGCGCAGCACCGTCAGCAGGCCCTTGAGCTTCTCCGTCCCGAGCAAGGCGCGATGGGTCTCCAGCAACCCCCGGTCGAGGATTTCGTCGTCCCGGGTTTCATCGAGCAGAGCGTTGTCATTCAGCGCTTCGGCGCCCGCTGCCGCCTCCGTCATCGGCGCCTGCCCGGCCAGGGCCTGGCGCAGGCTCTGCAGTTTCAGCGGCTTGGCCAGGATGCCCTGCATGCCGGCGTCCCGGTAGCTGCGCACCAGCGCCGGCTGAACGCTGGCGGTCAGGGCGAAGATCCGGCAGTCCCTGTTGAGCCCCGGCGTGCCCCGAATGCGTTTGCACAGTTCGACGCCGCTGATGCCGGGCAGATGCACATCCAGCAGGATCAGGTCGAAACGCCGCTGTTGGCAGAGCGCCAGGGCCTGGGTGCCCTCTTCGGCGAGCCACACCCGGTGCCCGTCGCTCTCCAGCAGGCCGCTGACCACCTCGCGGTTCAGCGCCACGTCCTCGACCACCAGGATCTCCAGCGCCTGTACCGCGGCGCTGGCGACCGCGACTTCGGCCTCGCCGGTGGCCGCCGCCAACTCCAGCTCGAACCAGAAGCGACTGCCCCGCCCCACTTCGCTCTCGACGCCGATGCGCCCGCCCAGCAACTCCACCAGATGCTTGCTGATCGCCAGGCCCAGGCCGGTACCGCCATAACGCTGCGCCACCTCTTCGCTGGCCTGGGTGAAGCGCTCGAAAATCTTCTCCTGCAGCGCCGGGGCGATGCCGATGCCGTTGTCACTGACGCTCAGGCGCAGGTGCTGGCCGCCCTGGGCCGCGGGCGACAGCACTTCGACCGCGACCTGGATCTGCCCGCCGGCGGTAAACTTGATCGCATTGGCCAGCAGGTTGCTCAGTACCTGCCGCAGGAACTGCTCGGCGCCGTGCAGGCGCTCGGCCAGCCGCGGATCGATGCGGCTGTGCAGTTCGGTGGCATTGGCCGCGGCCCGGGGCTCCAGCAGCGTCAGCACCTCGTCGAGCAGTTGCCGGACCGAGAAGTCCACCGGTTCCGGATGGCTTTCGCCCTCCTCCAGCCGGGCGAAATACAGCACCTCGTTGAGGATCGCCAGCAGGCCTTCACCGGCCTTGTACAGCGCTTCCAGGCGCTTGCCGTCGCGCTCGTCGAGGCCCGCGCCCCGCAGCAGTTCGGCCATGCCGAGGATGCCGTTGAGCGGCGTGCGCAACTCGTGGCTCATGGTGGCGAGAAAACGCGACTTGGCCAGGTTGGCCGCTTCGGCCTCGTCCTTGGCGCGCATCAGGCTGGCAGTACGCCGCTCGACCATTTTCTGCAGCTCGTCGCGCTTGTCCTGCAAGGCCAGGCGGTCGGCTTCGCGGCGGTGGATATCGCTGAGGACCGCCCGGCGCAGGTCATCCAGGGCGTGGGCCACGGTATCGATTTCGTCTTCGCCGCCGCGCGGGCTCTTGTCCAGGTGCAGCGGCTCGTGCCAGTCGCCGGCGGCGATGCGTCGGGCGAACCCGGCCATGACTTGCAGGTGGCGGGTCACCAGCCGGTAGAACAACCCCGACAGCGCCACCGCCAGGCCGCAGAGAAACACACTCATCCACAACAGGCTGGTCAGCCCGGTGGCGTACAGGCGCCGGTGCACGGCCCCCAGGTCGGTGCTGACTTCCAGTTGCCCCAGGTGCCGCGAGCCGCCGCTCGGCGGCTGGTAGTCCAGCTCGAAACGCTCGATGCGCAGCGGCCCGCTCGGCTCGGGGTTGCCCTGCACCAGGTCGAAGTCCGGGCTGCTCAGGCACACCCGGGCCACGTCGGAGAAGTCCACCAGGCCGCGCAACTGCACGTTCAATTGCTCCTGGTTCAAGTCCCACAGGCTGCGCTCCAGGCTGGCCAGGTAACCGGCGCGGATCAGCGCCATGCGCGCATCGATCTCGCGCATTTCCCGGCGGTACTCGAAGTACAGCTGCACGGTGCTGGCGAGCACGGTGAAACACAGGCTGAACAGCAGAATGAACAGCAGCAGGCGCCGCAGCAGTCCACCGGGCCGGGCGCCGATCATCGGGCGTCCGCCGGCAGCTTGATCATGTCGCGGTAGGTGGCCTCGCTTTCGTTCAGCCAGCGTTCGATCTCCCCGGCCTCGACCATGCGTTGCAGCTGCGCGTCGATATCCGCCATGCGCGCGGCCAGCGGTGAACGTCGCGAGACGGCGATACGCAGGTAGTCGACACTCAAGGCGGCGGGCAAGGCCACGATGTCCTCGGCCCCCGGCAGGTGCTCGACGAACAGCTGCCCGGTGCGTCGCTCCTGGGTGATGAAGTCGATGCGGCCGCGAATCAGCTTGCCAAAATTCTGCTGGCTGTCGGAGACCCACTCGATATTGCCGTGCCGGGCGACAAAGCGATCGAAATCCACACCGTAGCTTTCCCCGAACAGCAGCCCGCCGCGGTAACCGGCCAGGTCTTCGAGGTGCTCGAAACGCACCGGATGCCGGCGATTGACGAATACCGCGACCTCTTCGCGCAGCACCGGCACGCTGGAGAAGCGCATGCTCTGTTCGCGCTGGGCCGTGCTGTAGGCCAGGACCACGTCGACCCGCCCTTCGGCGGCGTCCAGCAGGCAGCGCTGCCAGTTACCGAGCACGACGATCTCGACCTCATAGCCCAATTGCCCGAACAGCTGCCGGACCACGTTCGGTGCCAGGCCGCGCACCTGCCGGCCATCGCTCCAGGAAATCGGCGGATACACCGGGTAGTCGCAGTAGCGGATGCGCTCGGCGGCCGTCGCGCCGGCCGCCGCCAGCAGCGCCAGCAGCGCCAGCCAGCGCCCCGTGGCCTTCACGCCGCCACGCTGGCGGTGAACAGATAACCGGCACCGTGGATGGTGATGATCAGCTGCGGCTCGGCCGGGTCGTCGTGCAACTTGCGCCGCAGGCGGCCGACCAGCACATCGATGGAACGGTCGCTGGGCACCCACTCGCGGTTGCGGATCTGGTCCATCAACTGGTCGCGACTCAGGGTGTGCCCGCTGTTGCGCAGGAACACGCTGAGCAGTTGATATTCGCCGTGGGTCAACAGGGTTTCATCCCCGGCCCGGTCGATCAGCCGCCGGCGGTCGGTGTCCAGGGTCCAGGCGGCGAACTGCTTGACCGGGCGCGAAATCGCCGGCTCGGGCTTGCCGGCCTGGGCGTGACGCACCCGGCGCACCAGGTTTTTCGCCCGGGACACCAGTTCCCGCGGATTCAGGGGTTTGATCACGTAGTCGTCGGCGCCGCATTCCAGGCCGACGATACGGTCGATCTCGTCGTTGCGCCCGGTGATCAGGATGATCCCCACTTCCGAACGCACCCGCAGCTCGCGGGTCAGGGTCAGGCCGTCCTTGCCGGGCAGACGGATGTCCAGCATCACCAGGTCGACCACGTGGGAGGCCAGGAAGGTCTCGGCCAGTTCCGCCGTCTCGGCGCAGTGCACCTCGTAACCTTCCTGGGAGAGATAGGCATGCAGCAGTTCGCGAATCAGCGGATCGTCATCGACGATCAATACCCGAGGAGTCATCGCTTGTTGTCCTGGACCTGCCCGAAGGCGCGTTTCTTATTAGAGTTTTTACCGCATCAGCGCCCAGAGGTTAGCCACTGCTGAACGATCGATCAACAGCCCTCTGTCTGCCGCCGGAAACGCTGGCGCGCCCCGGCCTGCAATCCGTCGACCCAGGCTTCGCAGATCTGTATGCCCTGGTTCGGGGTGAAGGTTTGGGGGTTGAGCCCCGACTCCAGCCAGAGGCCGTCGAGCAAGGCGCTGAGGCTGATGGCGGCGAGGTCGGTGTCGAAGTCTTGCCAGCCCTCTTGCGCAGCCAGGTCGCCGAGCAGCCGGCTCAGCTCGTTGCGGTATTCGCCATAGGAGAGTTCGTGGGCCTGGTTGATCGCCGCGGCGGTCTTCATCGCGCCCCAGAACGCCAGCCAGGCCTCGAGCAATTGCGGATCGAGCAACTCGACCGAGAACGAGGCGCGAAAGAACGCCGACAAGCGCTCCCGGGCATTCGGCGCGGCCTGGGCCATGGCCTCGCGCAACAGGTTCATGACCCGCCCGGTCACCGCCAGGTAGGCCTCGGCCACCAGTTCGTCCTTGCCCGAATAATGGTGGCTGATCAAGCCGACCGAGACTCCGGCCTCGGCGCAGATCCGGCGGATCGAGGCGCCCTGGAAACCGTGGCGCTTGAGGCAGCTCAGGGTGGCCTCGATCAGATTGGCCTTGCGCAGTTCCGGCTCCATGCGGGAAAAACGGGCTTCCTGGCTCATCGGGACAGTCTCCTCGGGGCAATCAATGGGGGGCGACAATGGAGGGCGGCGCTGAACGACTGTACAGCAAGAACGCCCGGCGCCTCCAGGGATCGCCACGATCGACCAGGGGTGGGCGCAGGCCGACGCTACGGCAGCGCCAAGTAAAAAAACAAGTTGATTTTTTACTATGGGTAAATTTTTATAGGGCAAAACAATAACGCCACGCCTTTTGGCCGCGGCCCGCCGGAGTACCCGCATGACGACCTCAAGCCCTGCCTTCGCCCATCTTTTCGAACCCTTGCAGATTCGTGGCAAGCGCCTGAAGAACCGCATCATGTCCAGCGGCCACGACACCTCGATCCCCACCGACAATCGGGTCAACGACCGGCTGATCGCCTATCACCGGGCCCGGGCCGAAGGCGGCGCCGGCCTGATCGTGCTGCAGGTGGCCGGGGTCCACGACAGTGCGCGCTACACCTCCCATGTGCTGATGGCCACCGACGACGCCTGCATCGACGGCTATCGCCGACTCACCCAGGCCTGTCATGCCCACGGCACCCTGGTGCTGTCGCAGATCTTTCACCCGGGGCGGGAAATCATGGAGTCCGGCGACGGCCTGCTGGCGGTCGCCTATGCCCCTTCGGCGGTGCCCAACGAACGCTTCCGGGTCATGCCCCGGGCCCTGGACCAGGGCATGATCGACGAGATAGTCGGCGGTTACGCGGCCGCGGCGCGGCGCCTGCACCAGGCCGGGCTGGATGGCGTGGAGGTGGTCGCCAGCCATGGTTACCTGCCGGCGCAATTCATCAACCCGCGGGTCAACCGGCGCAGCGACGGCTACAACGGCGATCTGCAGCAGCGCCTGCGTTTTCTGCGGGAGGTCATCGCCGCGGTCCGGGCCAGCACCGACGACCAGTTCATCATCGGGCTGCGCATCAGCGCCGATGAGCGCGATCCCGAAGGCCTGACCGAAGACGAATCCCTGGCGGCCGTGCAGTCCCTGCAAGGGCAGCTCGACTACGTGCACATCGTCGCGGGTACCTCGGCCTCCCTCGGCGGTGCCGTGCACATCGTGCCGCCGATGGCCATCGAGGCGGCCTACCTGGCCAGGGAGGCCGGGACGTTCAAGGCCAGCCTCAAGATTCCGCTGTTCGTCACCGGGCGCATCAACCAGCCCCAGGAAGCCGAACTGATCCTCGCCCGCGGCCAGGCCGATGTGTGCGGCATGACCCGGGCGCTGATCTGCGACCCGCAGATGCCGAACAAGACCCACGCCGGGCGCGCCGAAGACGTGCGCGCCTGCATCGCCTGCAACCAGGCGTGCATCGGGCATTTCCACAAGGGCCTGCCGATCTCCTGCATCCAGCATCCGGAAACCGGGCGCGAGCTGCAGTTCGGCCGCCTGCAACCGACCCTCAAGCCGCGCCGCGTGATGGTCGCCGGCGGCGGCCCGGCCGGGATGAAAGCCGCGGCGGTGGCCGCCCAGCGTGGGCACGAGGTGACCCTGTACGAGGCCAGTGCGCAGTTGGGTGGCCAGGTGCTGCTGGCGCAACTGCTGCCGCGCCGCAGCGAATTCGGCGGCGCCAGCACCAACCTGCAGCGGGAGATGCAACTGGCCGGCGTGCGCGTGGTGCGCAACACCCGCGTCGACCGCGCCCTGGTGGAGCGCGAGCGGCCCGACGTGGTGATAGTCGCCACCGGAGCCGAACCCTATTGGCCGGCCTTCGAACGCGGGGGTGAATTGCAGGTGGTGGACGCCTGGCAGGTGCTGCGCGACGAGGTGCGACTCGGGCGTTCGGTGGTGGTGGTCGACTGGCGCTGCGACTGGATCGGCCCCGGCATCGCCGAGCGCCTGACCCGCGCCGGGCATCAGGTGCAACTGGCGGTCAACGGCACGCACTGCGGGGAAAACCTGCCGCTGTATGTGCGCGATCAACTGGCGGGCGAGCTGCACAAGCTGGGCATCGCCATCACGCCCTATGCCCGGCTCTACGGCTGCGACGACAACACCGTCTACCTGCAACACACCGCCAGCGGCGAGCCGATGCTGATGGAAAACGTCGACACCCTAGTGCTCTGCCAGGGTCATCAGCCAGTGGACAGCCTGGCCAGCGAGCTGCAAGGCCTGGTGGAAATCCGGCGCATCGGCGACTGCCTGGCGCCGCGCACCGTCGAAGAAGCGATTTATGAAGGCTTGCAGGTCGCCTGGCAGCTTTGAGCCTGTTTATACTCCGGGGCCTTCGGACAGGCGCAGCGAGGCGCCCGTCCCTTCCCGGTTCGGAGCCCGCCATGAGCGACAGCAGCACCCCGCCGCCTGCCGGCAGCGCGCCCACACCTGCCAGCGGCGCGGCAGCGCCACACTTTCTCGGTACGCGGATCCGTGGCCTGCGCAAGCGCCGGGGCATGACCCTGGCCGCCCTGGCCCAGTCCAGCGAACTGACCGCCGGTTACATCAGCCAGCTGGAACGCAACCTGGCCTACCCGTCCATACCGGCGCTGTTCAATATCGCCCGCAGCCTGGGGGTGACCATCCAGTGGTTCTTCGCCAGCGAGGCCAGCCCCGCGCCCGAGGACAGTGGTTATGTGGTGCGCCGCAACAGCCGCCTGAGCGTGCATTATGAAGACGGTATCGTCGATCAGTTGCTGACCCCGCAACCCAACCGCCAGCTGGAAATCCTCCACTCGCGCTTTCCGCCCGGCACCTATAGCCAGCAAAGCTACAGCCACGAGGGCGAGGAAGCCGGCTACCTGCTGTCCGGCAGTTTCGAGCTGTGGGTCGGCGAGCGCCATTTCCAGCTCAACGAGGGCGACAGCTTCAGCTTCTCCAGCCAGGAGCCCCATCGTTATGGCAACCCCGGCGAGGTCGATGCGGTGGTGATCTGGGTGATCACGCCGCCGACGTTCTGAGGATGTCGCCCCGACGCCCAGGCGCCCTGCAACGGCTGGAATTACGCCCCATTGAGCCAGAATCGCGACACCTGCATTGAGCGAAAAACCAGGTTGATATAGAACACTCGGGCGGTGTTTTTCTTCCGCAGGTCAATCCTCGTTATAAGGACTCAGCAGTGAAAACAACAATAAACAAAGCCCTTGCCACCCCGCTCCTCCTTTCGTGCCTGATGCTTCAGGGAACCCCCGCCCAGGCTGGGCAGGACGCCAGTCCTGCGTCCAATCTCCTGACCTCCGCCGTCGCCTGGAAACAGACCGCCGCCGAGTTCGAAGCGCTTTACTACCAGGGTTTCAACGTTGCGCGAATGCAGCTGGACCGGGCCCTGCAAGCGCGCAAGGACGGCGACCGGCCATTGGCGATCATCAGCGATGTCGATGACACCGTGCTCGGCAGCAACAGCTACTGGGGCTACATGGTCAACGCCGACAAAGAGTTTTTCGACGACAGCGCCTGGGACAAATGGGTGGCCGACAACGGCCCGGTGGCCACGCCGGGCGCCGTGGAGTTCCTGAACTACGCCCAGTCCAAGGGGGTCGAGGTGTTTTACGTCACCAGCCGCGACCAGGGCGAAAAGACCTTCGAGTACGCCCTGGCGAACCTGCGCAAGAACCAGCTGCCGTTCGCCGACGAGAAGCACCTGACGGTGTATCGCGACAGCTCCAACAAGGAGCCGCGCCAGACCGAGATCGCCAAGGACTATGAGGTGGTGGTGATGCTCGGCGACAACCTCAACGACTTCAAACGCAAGTACTACGTGGCGGACGTCAAGCAGCGCAGCGCCCTGATGACCGAAGACAAGCAGCAGTTCGGCCGTAAATTCATCCTGTTCCCCAACCCTACCGACGGGCACTGGCTCAAGGCGATCTTCGGCGACTCCGAGCCGCCGGCCACCGCGCAAAACCGGGCCAAGTTCAAGGCGGCGGCGGGCTCCACCGCCTGGCAGCCGAAGCCGTAACGGGGGCGCCAGCCCCCTCCGACCCCGCCGCTCAGCCCTGGGCGGCGAACCCCGGGTGGAAACTGACCTCGCCCTGCGGCCAGTCGCCGGTGAACGACTGCGCCTGGAAGTACTCCGCCGGCACGTCCGGCAGCGTCAGCCCGGCGCGCACCAGGAAGCCGAAACGGCCGTAGTAGTCCGGCTCGCCCAGCACCACGCAACCCGCCGCGCCCTGGGCCTTGAGCTGGACCAGCAGTTGGCGGATCAGCAACGAGCCGATGCCCTGCCCCTGATACGCCGGCAGCACCGAAACCGGCGCCAGGCCGAACCAGCCGCGGTCGCCCTGGCTCAAGGTCACGGGCGATACGGACCCATGGCCGATCACCACGCCATCGCGCTCGGCGACCAGCGACAGGCTGAGCGCGCCCGCCTCGCGCAGGGCGTTGACGATGTAGTGCTCGGTGTGGCTCGAATGGGCCGCGGTGAGGAAGGCTTCGCGGGTTACGGCTTCGATGGCGCCGATGTCGGATGGTTGTTCACTTCTGATCTGGATGCTCATTTTGCCTCGTTGAGTCATGCGAGTATCCGGCAGCCGCTGCGCTCAGGCATCTGCCGATGCCTGCTGCCGCAGGCGCTGCCGGGTGTCCTCGTCCACCAGCTCGCGCAGGCTTTGGAACAAAGGGCTGGCGCTGGTGTGGCGGCGACCGTAGCCGAGGTTGAAACCATAGTCAAAATCTTCCGGGTTCCGGCCCTGGTTGTGTTGCAGCAGGGTTTCCAGCTTGTCCAGCGCCTTGACCGCGCGGGCCTCCGGCGTGGCGCCGGCCTCGTACTCCTCCCACAGACCGAGCAGGCTGTCGCGCAGCGCCGGCTCCAGGGAGCGGGTCAACTGCAGCAGGTCCGCGCGCTCCTGCTCGCTCTTGTGCGGATGGGCCGCCTGGCTCACCGCCGGGATATCGCCGTGGATCGCTTCGCCCAGGTCGTGGATCACGCAGAGCTTGAGCAGCTTCAGCAAGTCCAGGCCGGCCAGCTCCTGCTCGAAAGTCAGCACCATGAGGCACAAGCGCCAGCTGTGTTCGGCGGTGCTTTCCTGGCGGCCACTGGAGGTGTGGGCGCTGCGCAGCACGTCCTTGAGTTGTTCCGCTTCGCGCAGGAACGCCAGCTTGCCTTTGAGGGTTTCGTCAGTCATCAGGTCATTTCCCGTTGCTCGCCCGCCGATGCGACAGCGCTGGCGGCGGCCTTCAGGGCGACAAGGTTAGGCAGCGCATGGCCCTGGGTCCACGGATAAAATATCCGCGCCCTGCCCCGGGCGCCTTCAGAGGGTTTCCACCAGGCGCGCCGCCGTGCCGTCGGACAGGGTCAGGCGGGTCCAGCGGCAGAGGCTCTGGTGGATCGGCACCAGGGCGCAATCGTTGGCCCCGGTGGCGAACTCCAGGGACGGCGGCGCCAGCACGCTGCGCCAGCCCAGATCGTCCAGCGCCGCCTCCTGGCGGGCGATCTCTGGCGTGACAAAGCCCCACAACGACGTTCCCATCAACTCGTCGAGCGGCACCGAGAACTGCGCCGCCCGTGCCGGCGAGCACGCCAGCAGGCGATGGCTCAGGTCGCACACCAGGTGCACCGGCCGCGGGCTGTCGCCGACCAGCCGCGCCAGGGCTTGATCGGCCCCCGGTTGCAGACGCGCCGCCAGCAACTGCTCGAGTCGCGCCCGTTCGCTGGGTTCCATGGCCTGCACCCCGCTTTCCCAACGGGAAATGGTCGACTGGGCCACGTTGAACAACTGCGCCGCATGCTGCTGCTTGACCCGGTGCAGCAGGCGCCAGCGCCGGAGCGCGACGCCCAGATGCGGTGACTGAAAGAAGGGAGCGGCCATGCAGACCCTCGGCGGCAAGCGATAGGAGCGACCAGTCTGGCAGCTGTCCGGGGCCATCGGCAAACCCTGGCGACAGGCGCAAGGCGCCACAGCTGTCGGCATCCGGTCATTTTTATCGGCTTTAATGGAGTCCCGATGACCGCCCTCACTCAAAGGAAGAGAACCATGCGACTCGCGTCCTACAACGTGGAAAACCTGTTCAACCGGGCCAAGGCCATGAACCTGGAAGGCTGGGCCGACGGCAAGCCGGCGCTGGAGACGTTCGCCAAGCTCAATCAGTTGCTGGGCGAGCCGGTCTACAGCCCCGCGGACAAGGCACAGATGGTCAGCCTGCTGACCGAGCTGGGCCTGGCCAAGTCGGACACCGGCCCCTTCGTGATCCTGCGCCAGAACAAGGGCAGCCTGGTCAAGCGGCCCAAGGCCGGCGGCCTGGAGATCGTCGCCGACGGGCGCACCGGCTGGGTCGGCTCGCTGGACCTGATCCAGGCCCCGGTGGACCTGGAAGCCATGCGCAACACCGCGCGGGTGATGATCGACCTGAAGGCCGACGTGTTGGCGGTGGTCGAGGCGGAGAGCCGCCCGGCCCTGCGGGATTTCAACCGGGAAATCATCGGCGGCCTGGGCGGACCGCAGTTCCAGCATGTGATGCTGATCGATGGCAACGATACCCGGGGCATCGATGTCGGCCTGATGACCGCCGCGGGCTACCCCATCGGCCCGATGCGCAGCCATGTCGACGACCCCGCGGCCAATGGCGAACCGATCTTTTCCCGGGATTGCCCGCAGTTCCAGATCCCCTTGCCCAGCGGCAAGCGACTGATCGTGCTGGTCAACCACCTCAAGAGCAAAGGCTACGGCGACCTCAAGGCCTCGGCGCAAAGACGCCTGGACCAGGCCAAGCGGGTCAAGGCGATCTATCAGGAACTGGTGGCCCTGGGCGAGACCTATATCGCGGTGGTCGGCGACCTCAACGACACCCCGGACAGCGCCCCGCTGGCGCCGCTGCTGCAGGAGACCGACCTCAAGGACGCCTTTGTCCACCCGGCCTTCGACGACGGCGGTTTCCCCGGCACCTTCGGGTCCTGCAAGGCGGACAACAAGATCGACTACCTGCTGTTGTCGCCCGCACTGTTCGCCACCGTCAGCGCCGGCGGCGTGTGGCGCAAGGGCATGTGGCCGGGCAGCAAGCCGAAACGCTGGGACGTCTACCCGCAACTGGACAAGCCGGAAAACGCCGGCTCGGACCACGCGGCGGTGTGGGTCGACCTGGACCTGTGACGGCACGGGCCCCGCCTGCCAGCGGGGCCCGGGGTTATCAGCCCTTGACCGCGGCGGTGGCGGCCTCGTCGATCAAGGCCGCGACCTCCACCGCCCGGGACGCCAGCGAGGCATGGGAGCTGGCCAGGGTCAGGATCTTGCGCGGATTGAGCCGTTCGGCCATCAGTTGCTGGTTGCGCGGATGGATCATGTGGTCGTCGCTGGAGATCTGGTACCAGGACGGTTTGTTCTTCCAGGCCGGCGCGCTGATGGTATCGCCGAAGGTGCTGGCCAGCGGCGCCTTCTGGGTCACCGCCATGACCAGCGCTTCGTCGGCGCTCAGATCCTGGCAGAAGCTCTCGTGGAAGGCCTGCGGTTTGAGCCACAGGTAGCCATCGCTGTCCGGCTCGAGGTTGGCCGCGGCCGCGGGCAGGTGCTGCTGGGTGATGGCGCCCGGGCTTTCCCCGGCATCCGGGGCGAAGGCGGCGATGTACACCAGCCCCACCACATTGGGCTGGTCGCCCGCTTCGGTAATCACCGCACCGCCGTAGGAGTGCCCCACCAGCAACACCGGGCCCTCGACCTGGGCAATCATCTTGCGGGTGCGCTCGGCGTCGTCGGCCAGGGACGTCAGCGGCATTTCCACGGCGCGGATGGCGCTGTAGCCCTTGCGCGCCAGCTCGACTATCACCTTGCTCCAATGGGCCGCATCGCCCCAGAAACCATGCACCAACACAATCGTAGGTTGAACACTCATACCTTGAATCCTCTGCGTGGATAAAGACCGCTCGCCGCGGGCCCGGGCTGGGGCGAGTCGCGACCGGGCAGGAGACGCCCGGCCCCGTGCTGGCTTATGCTCGGGCGCGCTCATTATCGAAGGGACGGCAGTGACCGACCATGACCGAGAATCCGAAGACTGTGCCGAAACGCCGGGGCGCTCCGCTCCCCACATCGGCCTCCCCCGCCGACCTCAGGCACCCGGCCGCCGATGTGTTTTTCGAAGTGTTCAGCATTGCCCGGATGCGCGGCGAACTGCTGGGCGAGACGTACCTGCAACCGGGCCAGGTGTTGCAGCGGTCGGCGGGCGCTGCCTGCTTCCATGTGATCCAGGACGCCGGCTGCCGGCTCAGGCTTGACGGTGACGGCGCAACGACGCCTCTGGCCCCCGGCGACATCCTGTTCGTGCCCCACGGCCAGGGCCATCGGCTGGAAAGCGCCGCTGCGGACACCCTGCCACGGATCACCAGCGGGCTGTTTCACTTCGAGGGCGGCTGTGGCCAGGCGTTGCTCCAAGGGTTGCCCGGGCTGCTGCATGTCAGCTGCCAGGGTGCCGACCAGAGCGACCCGATCGGCTCCCGGGAATGGCTGGCGCTGACCGTGGCGGCGATGCAGAAAGAGGTGCGCAACCCGTCGATCGGCAGCGCCATCATGCTCTCGCGGATCATCGACCTGATGTTTATCTGGGCCGTGCGCCACTGGCTGGCCCACGCCCCGCAAGGCATCGGCGGCTGGATCGCCGCCCTGCGCGATCCGCTGATCGGCCAGGCCCTGGCGCTGCTGCATGCCGAGCCGGGGGCGCCCTGGAGCGTCGAGCGCCTGGCCGGCCTGGTCAACCAGTCGCGCTCCAGCCTGACCCAACGCTTCGCCCGCCTGGTGGGCCAATCGCCGATGCGCTACCTGACCCACTGGCGCATGCAACTGGCCGGGCAGCGCCTGCAAACCTCCCGCCTGCGGGTATCACAGATCGCCGAGCAGCTGGGTTATGAGTCAGAGGCGGCCTTCAGCCGCGCCTTTCGTCGCGCGTTCGGGGTCGCCCCCAGCGAATACCGCACTTTGGCTTGAGCGGCCGGCAAGCCGCTCCTGGCCTCAGCCTTTGAGCGCCGCGAACAGTTCCGCCGAGGCGTTGTACAGCGGCACCATCCCCTTGAGCAGGATCTGCGCGCTGCGCCGGTAGGCCGCCGCCGCGATCTGGATCGAGCCACCCGCCTCCCGTGCGGTGATCAGGGTGTCCAGCAGCCCCGCCGGGTTTTCGATCGACACCGGGTATTCCGCCATCGTGGCGCTCAGGACCTTGGGCGTCTTGAGCAGTTCATGGGCCACGGTGCCCTGTGCCAGGCAGGCGGCGGCCAGGCAGCAGCCGCCAGAGACAGCCAGCGAGGGATGGGCGTTTTGCGGGGTGAAGTAACGAGTATTGATATCGCCCGCGCCCTGGGCCGGGCTGACGATGCAGATCTTCGGCACGGTTTCGCTGCGCTGCAGTTCCTCGGCGCTCAGCAAGGCGCCGCTGCGGTTGCGCAATTGCATGCGCAGGCCGCCCGCCACCATCAGGCTCAGCAAGCGCGCCTTGAACCCGGCATCGGCATCCAGTTGCGCCGGGGTTTCCAGGCCGGTCTTGCCCAGGTCCGCGGCCTGGACGATGACCATCGGCACCGCCACATCGAGGCAGGTGGCGCGCACGCCGTCGAGCAGGTCGACCCGTTGCCCGGTGGGAAACAGCTGGCCGGTCTTGGTCCCCACCGGATCGCTGAGGAACAGGTCGACCCCGGGGAACACGCCATTGACCCCGGGAATGCGCGTATCGCTCGACAGGCGACCGTCCTTGAACGCCACCCGCGCGAGCATGCTGGTCTGGGTATTGCTGTTGAAGATTTCGATCTGCGCGCTGTCCTGGTCCGGGCTCAGCCAGCCGCGCTCCAGGGCGTACAGAGGCAAGGCCGCGGACATGTTGCCGCAGTTGACGCTCCAGTCGATCGCGCTCTTGCCCGCCGCCAGCTGCGCCAGGGTGCTGACCATGCGCGACTCGCCGGGCCGCCGCTCGGCGATGAACACCTTGTTGCTGGTGGGCCCGCCACGGCCCAGCCCGGTAATCTGGTTATTGCCCGGTAGCTCGCCGCTCAGGGGAACGCCCATCAGATGGCGCAACAACTCCTCCACCAGCGCCGGGTCCTCGGGCAGGGTTTCGCGGGCCAGGATCAGACCGGTGGAAGTACCGCCGCGGGCATGCCAGACGGGGAACTCGACGATGCCGGCACGGATGTGGGGTGGGTCCAGGGCAAAAGGCATGATCGGCTCGCAGTGATGAGGACAGGTCGCGATCATAAACCGCCACCGGTCCGAGCGCAGCTTCGCGCGGTCGGCCACAGCCTGCGGCGACCCGGCAGAGGATCGAACTTGAACTAGTATGGATTGCGTAAGGCCCCTGCCATTGCACTGCCAGATGGCACCGTCCGGCCGAAACGCTATATGAGCTGTTGCAGACGAGCTGAAGGCTTCCGGGAGGCGAATCATGCTCGATTACATTGCACTGGGCATTCTGGTCTTCGCAGGGATCGTCCTGTTCTACGGGATCATCGTCCTGCACGACATTCCCTACGAAATTGCCGTCCATCGCAAGCATCCCCACCAGGACGCCATTCACGCGGCAGGCTGGGTCAGCCTGTTCACGCTCCATGCGCTGTGGCCGTTCCTGTGGATCTGGGCCATGTTGTACCGCGAGGATCGCGGTTGGGGCTTCGCCACCGGCAAGGCGCAGATTCATGACAACAAAGAGCTGACGCAAGAGCTGGCCGAGCTGCGCCAGCGCGTCGAGCTTCTGGAAGGACAAGTGCGGCCCGGGTTCCGTCCGGAAGGGAGGGCGTGAGAGATGGACCTGTTATTGATCCTGACCTACACCGCCATCTGCGTCGCCATCTTCAAGATCTTCCGCATCCCGCTGAACAAGTGGACGGTGCCCACCGCCGTGCTGGGCGGCGTGGTGTTGATCGGCGCGCTGATTTTCCTGATGAACTACAACCACCCCTATTCGGAAGTGGCGCGTTCCTACTTCGTCTCGGTGCCGGTGATCCCGGTGGTCACCGGCAAGGTGGTCGAGGTGCCGGTGCAAGGCAACAAGATGCTGGAGCCCGGCGATGTGCTGTTTCGCATCGACCCCGAGCCCTTCGAGAACCGCCTCAAGTCCCTCAAGGCCCAGCAGGTCGCCGCGCAGGGCGACCTGTACCGGATCAATGAGTTGATCAAGCGCAACTTCGGCACCCGCCGTGAGCAGGAAGCCGCGATTGCCCTGGTGGACAACCTCCAGGCGCAGATCGACAACGCCCAGTTCGAGCTGGACAACACCGTGGTCCGCGCCCCGAGCAAAGGTTTCGTCACCCATGTGTCGCTGCGCCCGGGGATGATGGCGAGCAAGCTGCCGCTGCGCCCGTCGATGGTGTTCATTCCAGAGGAAGGCCAGTATTTCGCCGCCTGGATGCGCCAGAACAGCCTGTTGCGCCTGGTCCCGGGGGACGAGGCGGAAGTGGCGTTCGACGGCATCCCCGGCAAGGTGTTCAAGGGCCGGGTGAAGAATGTCATCTCGGTGATCGGCGAAGGCCAGGTGCAGCCTTCCGGTACCCTGATCAGCTATAGCGGGTCGCCGCCGCCAGGGCGGGTGCCGGTGGTCATCGAGATCACCGACCCGGACTACCTGCCCTATGCCGCCCTGATGCCCGGCGGCGCCTATGGCCAGGCGGCGCTCTACAGCCAGCACTTCCACCACGTGGCGATCATGCGCAAGATCCTGCTGCGCATGGCGGCCTGGATGAACTACATCTTCCCGTTCCATTGATCGGCCGGGATCAGGCCGGATGCTCGGTATGTTGCAAGCCCGGCTTGATTGCACTATCGGTCGAGTCCACGCTCCAAGGCTGCCTGTTGGCCTCAAAGCCGGGGCAAATGACCATTGCCGTTGAGGGAACGAATGACCTGGTTATGTGGCATCGACCAATGACTTCACATGAGTGGCAAAATCATCGTGTATCGGCTGGAACCCGCAGCGAAGGTAAAATGCGGCGCCCTCAGGGGTATCCGTGGCTAGGCGTACAACACAAAATCGCTGAGCGGCATATTCCAGAAGCCGCCGCACCAGGGCTTGCCCCACCCCTGCCCCCTTGCCGCACGCGCGACGTATACCCTCCAAGACAGCAATAGGGTCAATAACTGCCGACTGTATCAGGCAGCAGTCGACCCATTGCTGGCGCTCGGACTTTCCTTGGGAAGCGCGGAACAAACATCAGATTCGTTGTAGGTGGATCAGTCTCGTGGCGTCGCATCAGCGACGATAGTAGCGGTGATTGTCTTCGTAGCGGTGCCGCATGGCTCGATCGTGGTGGCGCTCCCAATCACGATGGCGTTCAGCTTCTCGGCGGGCTTGCTCTCTACGCCACTGTTCTCTACGCCAATCTTCTCGGCGCCAGTCGTCTCGACGATCGTGCCAGCGGCCGTCATGCCAGTAGCGGTCATCATGGGCAAGCAACGGCCCCGGCTGTTTGCCGGCCATACTGGCCAAGGTCGGCCAAGGGTTGCCGGTGGCCTGGGCAGGGGCCTGAACGGCTGTGACTTCAGTTGCGAAAACAGGGGTTGAGGTCTTCATTTGTGTTGCTGATGCCGAGCCCAATGCCGCGAACGCGAACAGGCCGAAGAGCACCATCCGTGGATCATGGAATTTCATGAGCGAAGACAACCTCTGATTGACAATCGGACGTGTGGCCATCTGGCTGCGGGAAGCCTGCGAGGTCGCGCTTACCGAGCAGATGAGCCTATCCACATAGACCGATAAATAGAGAAAAGTTCTAGGGAGCCGCGGCTTAAATAGCCGAGGACCTCAGTGCTCCGCCTCTTGAGATTGGTTAGCCAGGTGTCCGCTCCTGGCCGCAAACAGCCCTTGCCTGCCAAGCGTCCGTAGTCCAGCCGATGGTGCACTTCGTGGAAAGGATCGTCGAGAAACTGAGTATCAGCCTGTGCCCGGGCCTCTACGCCGGTGCTTTCTGGTACGCCTGCGGCGACGAGATCAGCCGCTACACCCTGTTCGGCGTGACCTACCTTGTGTTCATCTTCAACAGTCTGGCGGCCAACCTGCGGCACAGCCATGTCTGGCTGTCGTTCGGCCCGCTGCTCGAACATGTGCTGAACAGCCCGGCCCGGCACCAGATCCATCACAGTGACGCGCCCCGCCACTTCAACCGCAACTTCGGCACCAACCTGTCCCTCTGGGACTGGATGTTCGGCACGCTCTACGTCACCCGCTCGACGCCCGAACCACTGCGTTACGGCACCGGGGAGCAGGACCAGCAGCGTTACCTGACGGTCTACAGCCTGATCGTCACGCCTTTCGTCGAGACCGCCCGCAAGCTCCTGGCGAAACGCCCGCGCGCAGTGGCGCCGCAAACGCCCTATTCATAGCCGGGGCGTCAGCTATTTCTCGAAGCGACTCGTGGCATCACGATCGCGCTCGTAGCGCCTGGCGAGTGGAAACGTCGGCAACCAGGACTCGCGACGAACGATCCAGCTTTCGTAGGTGGGCTTGAGTTGGTCGGGGGCATCCAGGGAGCCCAGGTTCACTTCGATTTCGTCGGCGGTGTGGGCAAACACCGACGAGCCGCAGCGCGGGCAGAAAAACCGCCCGGCGTAGTCGCGGGTTTCGCCTTCGATGGTCACCGCCTCCTGGGGGAATATCGCCGAGGCGTGGAACAGCGCGCCATGGTGCTTGCGGCAATCGAGGCAGTGACACAAGCCGACCCGGTACGGGCGCCCCGAAGCCACGATCCGCACCTTGCCGCACAGGCAGCCGCCGGTGAATCGGTCCATGCCGCACCTCCTCTTCAAGCGTTCGTGATGGGCCTGGCGGGTGACCTCGCCAGCGCCGGCCGCGTTCAGCCCTGGGAAGCGGCGGACGGCTGCGCGCCGCCCCGGCGTTGTTCTTTCTCGGCATCGCGCTGCAACTGATTGCGCCAGACCCGGTAAGAGCGGATGCCGGAGCGCACCGAGGAAAACAGCAGGTCGTGCTCCATCTCCCGCGCCAGGCCCGAGCGCACCAGCATCCGCAGAAACGTGCCGTGCGCCCGGGCGATGCCCAGCACGATTCCGCGGGCCTGGAGGGTGTCGCGCAGTTCCCTCAAGGCCACGATGCCGCTGACGTCGATGGTGGTCACCGCCTCGGCGACGAACAGCACGGCCCGGGGCTCGGGCTCGCGCTCGACTGCCTCCAGCAGGCGCGCCTTGAAGTAGTCGGCGTTGAAAAACAGGATCGCATCGTCGAAGCGATACACCACCAGCCCCGCCAGCGTGCGCGCCTCCGGGTACTGGCGGGTATCGACCTGGCCTTCGATCCCGCGCACCCAGCCCAGCACCGCGTCGGTGGGCTGGTAGATGCTCTTGAGCAGCCGCAGGATCGCCAGCAGCACCGCGATGATGATGCCCGGCAGCACCCCCACGCCCAGCACGCCCAGGGTGGTCAGCACGCACAGCCAGAACTCGAACCGGCTGAGCTTGCGGATGGTCCGCATGGAGTGGATGTCGATCAGGCCCCAGCCGGCCATCAACAGCACCGCCCCCAGCGCCGCCTGGGGAATCCAGGCCATGGGTGCGGTGAAGAACATCAGGATCAGGGCAATCACCAGGGCGGCGATGATCCCCACCAGCTGGCTCTTACCGCCCACCATGTTGTTGACCGCGGTGCGCGAGTCGGCGCCGCTGATGGCGAAACCGCTGGAGGCCCCGGCGGCGATATTGGACACGCCCAGGGCCAGGAACTCATGGTTGGCGTTGACCGTGTAACCGTTCCTGGCGGCGAAGCTGCGGGCGGTCAGCATCGCACTGCAGAAACTCACCGTGGCGATTCCCAGCGCATCGCGCAGCAGGCTCTTCAGCTCGCCCAGGTTGGTCTCGGGCCAGCTCAACCGCGGCATGCCCGAAGGGATCGCCCCCAGCACGGAGACCCCGTAGCGATCCAGCCCCAGCAAACCGACGCCCAGGGTGGCGATGGCCACCGTCACCAGCGCGGCAGGCAGCTTGGCGAAGCGCCGCGGCAGCCAGATCAGCAGCCCCAGGGCACAGACCCCGATGGCCAGGGTCGGCAGGTGCGTTTCGCCCAGCCGCTGCAGCATGTTCAGCAGGCTGAGAATGAAACCGTCGCCCTCGATCTTGTAGCCCAGCACCTTGCCCAGCTGCCCGGCCAGCAGGCTCAGGCCGATGCCGTTCAGATAGCCGATCAGGATCGGTCGCGAGAAAAAACTGGCGACAAACCCCGCCCGGGCAATGCCGGCGCCGATCAGCAGCAGGCCGACCAGCACCGTGACGATCACGGCCAACTGCGCCAGGCGCTCGGGATCGCCCAGGGCCAGGGGCGCGATCGCGCCGGCGACCATGGCGCAGGTGGCCGCGTCCGGCCCGACCATCAACTGCCGCGAGCTGCCCACCAGGGCATAGACCATCATCGGCAACACGCAGGCATACAAGCCGTACTGCGGCGGCAGCCCGACGATCTGCGCGTAGGCAATGGCGATCGGGATCTGCACCGCCGCCACCGACAACCCGGCCTGCAGGTCGTACCTGAACCATTCGCGACGGTAGTGCAGGAGAGTGGCCAGGCCTGGCAGCCAGCGATCGAGCAGCATGGAAGTACCTTCGAGGGGCGTTGAGGGAGGTAGATGCCAAGCCCGAAAGCTCGTACCCAGAATTTGAGATAAGCAGAGCCGGTTTTCTTTGCAACAAAATATCAGAAGATCGGGCGCCCCCTGGTCCGGTAGAGCCCGTGACAGAGCGCCGCAGGCCCTTCCCCGAGTGAAGGAGCAACCATCGGTCCCGCCCTACCCGGTTCCCTGGCAAAAGATCCAAATCGCCATGTGTTTCCTTCGTTCTTTCCTACGTCGCAGTTCTCATTGCCCGTTTCCCCCTGCCTGGAGTTCCCCCCGATGTCGTCGTCCCGTCCCCTGCCCTCCGCCTTGCTGGGCCTGGCCCTTGTCTGTCCGGCCATCGCCGGGGCCCAGGGCCTGGAGCTGGGGCAAGTGCTGATCGGCGCCGAGGACCAGAGCGGCGAAGACGCCTCGCTCGAGGACGCCCAGGCGCGGCTGGCCCAGGTGCCGGGCGGCAGCAATGTGGTCGACCTGCGCCGCCCGCTGCAGGGCCGCGTGGCCAGCAACCAGGATGTGCTGGCGTATCAGCCGGGGGTCTATGCCCAGTCCGCGGGCAACGAAGGGGTGAAGATTTCGATCCGCGGTTCGGGCATCAACCGCGCCCCGGGCGCCCATGCCTCGGGGCTGTACACGATGCTCGACGGCCTGCCGCTGACCGGCCCGGGCGGCACGCCCTATGAGTTGCTGGAGCCGCTGTGGCTCGAGCGGGTGGAAGTGCTGCGCGGCGCCAACGGTTTCGACCGCGGCGCCCTGGCCCTGGGCGGGGCCATCGACTACATCAGCCACACCGGCTACGACGCGCCGCGCCTGCAGGTGCGCTACGCCACGGGCAGCCACGGCTACCAGCAGCGCCAGGTCAGCTCCGGCCAGGTGCTGGGGGACTTCGACTACTACCTGGCCCTGACCGACGCCCGCGCCGATGGCTACCAGGACCACACGGCCAGCACCAGCCAGGGTGTCATCGCCAACTTCGGCTATCGCTTCAACCCGAACCTGGAAACCCGCTTCTACCTGCGCCATCGCCAGACCGACAACGATTTGGCCGGGCGAGTGACTAAGCACTCCATTGAGCACGACCCGCGGGCGGCCAACCCCGCCTACGTGAAGCGCGACGACCAACGCGACCAGCCGGGCAGCACCTTTATCGGCAACAAGACCACCTGGTACCTCGACGACGATTCGAGCATCCAGACCGGCCTGGTCTACCACGACTACCCCATGGACCTGCGCGAAGGTCCCAACCGCCTGAAGGTGGCCTACACCGACGTCAGCGGCACCTTCGACTACAAGCGCCGCGACACCCTCTGGGGCCTGGAAAGCCGCAGCACCCTGGGCCTGCGCGTGACCAAGCACCTGCCCAACGCCGGCGCCAGCGAATTGGTGCGCATCCCCAGCGGCAACACCACCGGCTACGCACCGGGTACCCACATGCGCAACTTCACCTACCAGGGCTCGGACAGCGTGCTGCATGTGGGCAACGACCTGGAGATCGCCGACGACCTGTGGCTGACCACGGGCCTGGCCGCCCTCTACACCCGTCGCGAAAGCGCCGTGACCTACCCCGAAGGCGGCGGCAAGACCAGCCTCGGTGACTGGGACTACGCCCCGCGCCTGGGCCTGCGCTACCAGGTGAACCCCGACCTGCAACTGTTCGGCAACCTCAGCCGCTCGGTCGAGGCACCGCATCCCTGGTCACTGATCTACAGCTCCAACCTTCGCTTCCCGGCCGGCAGCGGCGCCGCCACCGGCACCCAGCGCGACCCGGTCGAACTGCAAAACCAGACCGCCACCACCCTGGAACTCGGCGGCCGCGGCGACAGCCGCCTGGGCCATTGGAGCCTGGCCTGGTACTACGCCCAGGTCCGCCACGAACTGCTCTCGGTCCTGCCGGACGCCAGCGCCACCACGCCCTACGAACTCAACGCCAGCCCCACCGTGCACCAGGGCGTGGAAGCCAGCCTGCACAGCGACCTCTGGTCCCGACCCGACGGCGGCCGGCTGAGCCTGCGCCAGAGCTACACCTTCAGCGACTTCCACTACCGCGACGACGACCGCTTCGGCGACAACCGCCTGCCCGGTCTGCCGATGCACTACTACCAGGGCGAACTGCGCTACGACTGGCCCCAGGGCTTCTTCGCCGCCCTCAACACGCAACTGGTGTCCAAGGTCGCGGTGGACTACGCCAACAGCTACTACGCCGATCCCTACGCCCTGTTCGGCGCCACCCTGGGCTACAACGCGCCCAAGGGCGACTGGCAGACCTGGCTCGACCTGCGCAACCTGACCGACCAGCGCTACGCCGCGACGGTGACGCCGGGGTATGACGACAAGGGGCTGGATGCGGCGCGGTCTACGCCGGGGGAAGGGATGGCGATGTATGTGGGGGTGTCGTGGAGTTTGCAGTGAGGACCTGGACGATGCCGACTACGTCAGTTGAACTGCAGGTAGACCTCTTACATACAGCTTGGCCCCACACATAAAGCCCCCAAGATCACCACCTTAGTTCTTTATCAATTTTCAGATTGTTCCCACATACAGTAGATGTGGGAGTTGCTAGCTTCCTGACGGTCTAAATCCATCAGGGCTCTCAAGGGCCCTGTGTGACAGGATTGCCCCGCTTAAGGAATAGCTACATGTTTGCGCCAGCCAATACTGCGCACTTCGCGCTATCGATCCCCTCCGTTCGCAACGACTTCAAGGTGTTGGCGTTCGACGGTACCGAAGCCCTCAGTACCCTCTATGCCCTCCGGGTCGAGCTGGTCAGTGAGAATCCCGATTTCGACCTGGAGAGCCTGCTCAGTCAGCCGGCGTTCCTCCAATTCGGCCTCAATGGCGAAGGTATTCATGGACATATCGAAGACGTGTTCGTGGGCGAGGCCGGCAAGCGCCTCACGCGCTATCACCTGACCCTGGTGCCGGTGCTGCACTACCTGCAGTTCAGCTTCAACCAGCGGATCTTCCAGCACCTGACGGTACCGCAGATTATCGCCCATGTGCTCACCGGCCACGGTATCCAGGCTGACGTCTACACCTTCAACGTCAGCAGCAGCCCGGAGCGCGAATACTGCACCCAATACGGGGAAAGCGATTTCGATTTCATCCAGCGGCTGTGCGCCGAAGACGGCATTGCCTGGCACCACCAGCACTCGGCCAAAGGTCACCGCCTGGTGTTCACCGATGACCAGACCTGTTTCCCCATGCTGGGCGATACCCCGTATCAACAGGACACCGGCACGGTGGCTGACCATCCGGTGGTCAGTCGTTTTTCGCAGCGTTTCAGCACCCGTACCAGCACCGTGATGCGTCGCAACTACGATCTGAAACGCCCGAGTCTATTGCTGGAAAGTCAGTTCACCGCAGAATTCACCCCACAGCTTGAGGACTACCGCTACCCCGCACCGATCACCACGCTGGAGCGTGGCAGAGTGTTGGCCAGGCAGGCCCTGGAGCGTCACCGCGTCGATTATCAGTTGGCCGAGGGCACAAGCGATCAACCCACGCTGCGCAGCGGACACTTCTTCAACCTGACCGAACACCCGCGCAAGGCCTGCAATGACCTGTGGTTACTGTTGAGCATCACGCATTCTGGTAGGCAACCTCAGGCACTCGAAGAGTCCGTCACCAGCAGCGCCGAACCAGGGGATGGCTTCACCCAGGGCTATCGCAACAGCTTCACCGCGATCCCGTGGGACGTGTTTTTCCGTCCGCCACTGTTGACGCCCCGGCCGCTGCTGACCAACCAGACCGCCAGGGTCACCGGCCCGGCCGGAGAAGAGATCTTCTGCGATGAGTTTGGCCGGGTGAAGGTCGAGTTTCATTGGGACCGACTGGAGCTGGGCAGCGACAAGAGCAGTTGCTGGCTACGAGTCGCCTCCAGTTGGGCGGGAGAGAATTTTGGCGCAGTGACCATCCCGCGGGTCGGCATGGAAGTGGTGGTGAGCTTCTTCGAAGGCAACCCGGACCACCCATTGATTACCGGTGTCGTGCCAAACAAGACCACACCTGTGCCCTACGCGCTGCCGGCGAACAAAAGCAAAACCGTACTGCGCAGCCGCAGCACGCCAGACAGCGGTGGCTACAACGAACTCTCGATCGAAGACCGGGCCGGGCAGGAAAAAATCTTCCTGCGTGCGCAGCGCGATATCGAGCAACTGATCCTCAACGACAGCCACACCAACATCGGCAACGACCGGCGCGAGCAGATCAGCCGCGACAGTCACAGCCTGGTTGAAAATGACCGATTTGAACAAGTGAACATGAACAGTTCCAGCCTGATCAAGGGCGACGAACTGCACACCACCCAAGGCACGCGCAACACGCAGATCGGCGGCAATGAACTGCTCTCCATCACGGGCGCCGGCAGCATCACCGTAGACGGAACGTGGGTCGTGCAGGCCGGGTCACAGGCTCGCGTCACGGCCACTAATGTGGTGGTTGATGCGAGCGCAAGCCTCACGTTCAAGGCCGGTGGACAGCATATCGTCATCAACTCCGCGGGAATTTTCAGCAGCGTGCCGATCGTTCAGGGCGGAGCCCCCGTGTCAGGCATTGCACCGCAACAGGCCCTACAGGCACTGGCTGAGGAACCGCAGACCATCGTCGCCAATCCGCTGGCTCTCGTGGCTGCCGCCAAGCAACGTGCTGCGGACTTCTGCCCACTCTGCGAAGCCTGCCGCGACGGTCAATGCAGTGTGAGGGAGGTGGCATGAGCACGCCCGAACAATGGTTGCAGATACAAGGTGAGCTGGGCCGATACCTGTACCTGGTACTGGACTCTGATGGCCAGCTCGACGAACGCAATGCGTTGCTCAACGAACGCGAGAGCAACCAGTACAGCAATCTGTATATAGGTACGCCCGCCAGCTCGCTGGCAGCGGCAGGTCCGTACCTGTTTCGGCTCGATACGCTTGATCATCCGGCCATTCAGGCACTGCTCAAAACGCCGGAGCGTCATTGGGGCTGGCTGGCCAGTAGCGCAAGCAGCGATCTCGAACAACTGGCTCGGCATTGGCGCGCCCGCCTGGTGACGGGGGAGCGCCCGAACCAGGCGCTCTATCGTTTTCACGACAATCGTGTGCTGGGCCGTGCCCTGGCACACCTTCGTCCTGAGCAACGCGCCGAATACCTCGGCCCCATGGCCAGCGTCTGCTATTGGCAGGCCGGGCAATGGGCCAATGCTGACAACCCCACCCCTGGCGAGTGCCCCGTGCCATCTGAACCGGCGTGGCTCGCTGTCCCCTCGGCCCCGGATACGGTGGCAGGCATACAGATCGACAACGCCCGGCGCTACCTGATGGTTGAGCAGATGGAGCGGCTGGCCGAGCTTGCCCGGCAACAGGATGCGGACACTTGGCTACAGGCTCAGCTAGAGTTGGCCCGCACATGGGGCTGGCAGGCGCCTGAACAAGTCCGGCTCCTGCTCGTTCAACGTTTACAAGCACCAGGCGATGCCCTACCCAGGTCCTGGTTACCCCAGGCCAACGAAACACCCATGACGCATTTTCAGCGTGTGTTTCAGGAAGTGCAGTTTTGGCAAGGAGACGCCACCGTATGAACCGCCCCCTTCAAAGCCTGATCCTTGTCAGTTGCATTGCGTTGACACAGGGCTGCACCGCCCTGGGCAAGTCCAACAGCTTTACCCTCACGGCCGACTTGCCACCGGACTTCGCCTATGTCGCTTCGGTGTACTACGTGCCCGCCAAAGGGCAAACCTGCACCGTGCCGAGGGCGGACAATCGGGTGCCGCAGTTCAACCGGGAGTGGCGCACCGAATACAAGCCGGAGGCGCAAATCGAAATTCGCCGAACCCGCAAGGGCTGCGAGTTGGTGGTCGATCACGTCGAGTTACAGACCAACGCGACCTATGGCAAGGATCGAGGCGATTTTGGGCGTGAGTGGGCCCAGGTCGCAGTGCGCGAAGAACTCTCGGATGTGCATAAAGGCACGTTCGACGCAGCCGGGGAAAGTGAGTTTTCCGGTCAGTGCCAGTGGTTGTTCCGCACGATTGGCCCCAATCGTTACATCGCCAAGATTCTCGACTGCAAGAAGTTGGATGCATCCGGCGAGCTGCTGAAGACCCGACCTTTCGCGGCCTATACCCTCGACGAGCTGCCGGGTAAAACCGTGAAGATGAAGCTCAAGCTGGCCGACGAAGAGCGCCCCTATATGAAGGACACTTGGGTCAAGGTTCCTGGTGGGTGGAAGCGCTGCATGGGTGACAACTTCGCAGACCAATATGCATTTTGTTACGGCAACTACAAGGACTTCAGCACCTTCAGAATGCCTGATGGGCGTAACTGCACCATCTACCCCGGCTGCACTGAAGATAAGGAGGTGACTCAGTGAGCCTTAAACCGATGGAGGAATGGGAAAAGCCTTTCTTCGATACGCGCATGCATGCTTGTCCACTGCGGACTCACTCGACCAGTTTTCAACTGGTGGACGAACGGGGAGACGGCAAGCCTAAAGGTGCATTCTTTTGGCAAGGAGATGCCACCGTATGAACCGAACCATCCGAAGCCTGATCCTTGTCAGTTGCCTGGCGCTGACACAGGGCTGCACCGCCCTGGGCAGGTCCAACAGCTTCACCCTTACGGCCGACTTGCCACCTGAATTCACCTACGAAGCCACGGCTGTCTATGTCCCAGCCAAAGGTGAAGCCTGCACAGTGCCTGGTGGAAGGAATACCCAAATTGGCTACAACTCGGACCGAGAAGACTACAAGCAGGACTCAGAAATTCTATTGCGCCGCACGGTCAGCGGATGCCCGCTGGTCCTGCATCGCGTCGATTTTTATGTCTATGGCTGGTACGGCAAGGACAGGGGAGATTTTGGACGTGACTCGGCCATGATCGCGGTACGCGAAGAGCTACCAGAGGCGAGAAAAGGCACGTTCAACGCAGCCGGGCTAAGTGAGTTTGCCGGCCAATGTCAGTTTCTGTTCCGGACGTCAGGTGGCTTACGCCGCATCGTAAAAATCCTCGACTGCAAAAGGATGGATGAGTCGGGTGTGCAGCCCAAAGCTAAACCTTTTGTGGCTTACACCCTGGATCAACTGCCTGGCAAGACTGTGACGTTGAAGATCAAGCAGGCCGACGAGGAAAGACCCTACATGAAGGATACCTGGATCAAGGTACCCGGCGGCTGGAAGCGCTGTATGGGCAAAGGGTTCGAAGACCAATATGCCTTTTGTTACGGCAACTACAAGGACTTCAGCACCTTCAGAATGCCGGATGGTCGTGACTACTGCACCATCTACCCCGGCTGCACTGAAAACAAGGAAGTGACTCCATGAGCCTTAAGCCGATGGAGGAATGGGAAAAGCCTTTTTTCGATACGCGCATGCATGCTTGTCCGATGCGGACACATTCGACCAGCTTTCAACTGGTGGACGAACAGGGAGACGGCAAGCCTAAAGGTGCATTCTTTTGGCAAGGAGATGCCACCGTATGAACCGAACCTTTCAAAGCCTGATTCTTGTCAGTTGCCTGGCGTTGACACAGGGCTGCACTGCCTTGGAAAAGTCCAACAGCTTTACCCTTACCGCAGACCTACCACCTGAATTTACCTACGAAGCCACGGCTGCCTATGTCCCGGCCAAAGGTGAGACCTGCACAGTGCCTGGTGGAAGGAATACCAAAATTGGCTACAACTCGGACCGAGAAAAGTACAAGCCCGATTCGGAGATATTGCTGCGTCGTACGGTAAGCGGTTGCCCCTTGGTACTGCATAGCGTCGATTTTTATGTCTATGGCTGGTACGGCAAGGACAGGGGAGATTTTGGACGAGACTCAGCCATGATCGCGATACGCGAAGAGCTACCAGAGGCGAGAAAGGGTACGTTCAACGCAGCCGGGCAAAGTGAGTTTGCCGGGCAATGCCAGTTTCTGTTCCGGACGGTAGGTGGTTTGCGCCGCATCGTAAAAATCCT
Organism: Pseudomonas sp. NPDC089530; assembly: GCF_050280705.1. Classification (NCBI taxonomy): domain Bacteria; kingdom Pseudomonadati; phylum Pseudomonadota; class Gammaproteobacteria; order Pseudomonadales; family Pseudomonadaceae; genus Pseudomonas; species Pseudomonas sp. NPDC089530. The sequence continues at coordinate 158,449 of NZ_JBNNVU010000001.1, forward strand.
CGACTGCAAAAGGATGGATGAGTCGGGTGTGCAGCCTAAAGCTAAACCTTTTGTGGCCTATAGCCTGGACCAACTGCCCGGAAAAACCGTAAGGCTGAAGATCAAGCTGGCCGATGACGAACAACCCTACTATGGGCGCTCCTGGCTCAAGTTATCCAGTGGTTGGAAACCTTGTATAGAAACGAAAGAAACCATTCGCTGCCAATCACCACCTACATTTACTGACTTCAGAATGCCTGATGGGCGCATCTGCACCATCTATCCAGGCTGCACTGAAAACAAGGAAGTGACCCCATGAGCCTTAAACCGATGGAGGAATGGGAAAAGCCTTTCTTCGATACACGCATGCATGCTTGTCCGATGCAGACACATTCGACCAGTTTTCAACTGGTGGACGAACGGGGAGACGGCAAGCCCTATGCTGGTCTGGCGTATGAGGCCACCGATTACGAGGGCGCCATCTACCTGGGTGTTCTGGACGAAACAGGGGCTGGAAAGGTCAATCGGCACTACTGCGGCCCGGTGGTGTTAATTTTTGATGAACCATATACGGGAGGGGATTCTTGGTACGAAAGACTAGTGGATAGAAAGTACTACCCGCTACCTATTACCGAGTTGCAAGTGCGCGCCGAGAAGACCCGTTTTCTGGACCCAAGCGGCGCCCGTACCCAGTCCAACCCCGCGCAAGACCAGGCCGACTTTTTCTGCCAGGTCGAGGTGAGCGAATTGGTCGGGCATCGTGCCCACCTACCGCCCCTGGCACCCCGCAATTTCCCGCCCCAGCACTATGTGCACTCGCTGATGCGCCGGCCCTCAGAAGCGGCGGCTATGGCGGAATTGGGCTTTGTCCCCACGCCTCCCAAGGTGCAGGGGATTGCGCTAATGCCGAACAAACACCATGTGCTGGAGGTACGCCCTCTGCGGGCCCTAAGTCCGCTCCTGTCTACGGGTGAAGAATTCTGCTCACTCAACCTGTACCAATTAGCACTGATGGCGACCCTGAGCTACAGCCCGTTTGGCCAGGCCCCCAATTCGCAACCCGTGAAAAGCAGCAGCGTGAGCTTTCCGACTCAACCCAGCGTTGGCAATTGGTTTGGCGATGCCTTGGTCAAGTCTGATGAGCTTTGGCAGGTGGACGCGGCTCAGGCAGGCGGGAAGGCCTATTACCCTTTGTATGCGGACGTCGCGTATTCCAAACGCCTGGAGGTCGTACCATTCGACCCTGAACTGTACCCGGAGGTGAACAGTCCCGATTTGGGCGAAGACCAGGAGCATCCCGCCAGGCTGCACTACCTTGACGATGCGGAAAAAAGCGATGGCACCGACTCTCAGGCGTTCATCACCCACAACGATGAGCTGGTTTTACTGGCGGTACGGGGCACGGCCGGGGGACCCGATGTGCTGCGCGATTTGGATGCCGCGCAGATGCAGTTCGAGCAAACGAGCGGCAAGGTACACAACGGCTTTTATGATTCGGCCAAGGTAGCCTTCAAGTTTTTTACAACCTACCTGGATAAGTTCTACAGTGGACAGAAGCTGGTGATCACCGGCCACAGTCTAGGTGGCGCAGTTGCGTTGCTGGTCGCTGAGATGCTGCGTGGCAGAGACGGCTTTACCTACGACATCGTGCTCTATACCTACGGCAGCCCCCGCGTAGGCGACAAGACCTTTGTGGAAAACGCCAAGGCTTTGGTGCACCACCGCATGGTCAACCAGAACGATCCAGTGCCCAGTGTCCCGGCGGCCTGGATGAACACGTCCTGGCGTATGTCGGGGGCGGGCGCCCTGCTTATGCTCGCCAACCCTGCGATCGGCGGAGCGGTCTTGCTCCTCAGCCCCGTCAACATCGTCGGCGAACCTTACACGCACCACGGCAAACTGCGCCATTTCATGCCTGTGTCATTTGCCGATGATCACAAGTCCGCGATCCTCTGGACGCCTGGATGTGAGTCGATTACCGAGCGTGGTGGTGCTGCGGTCTGCGCCAAGGCACTGGATGCAAAGAATGGCTTGCCTGACCGAGGTGGACTGCTGCGACAAATGGTGAATCACGCCCATCACAAGATGGTCGTCAGCTACATCCCTCATTGCTGGGCTTCCTTGCGCCGTGCGCAAGAGGCATTGAAGGAGGGACGCACCCTGGTGACTGCGACTGAGTATGACCGGGTCCAGGAAGCGCTACTGGATTTCAAGGCGCAGCTGAAGGAAAAGGAGGCAGCGGCATACGGTTCTGTCGGAGAGCAACAGCTAGCAGGACCATTGCGCGCTGAAATCGCCCGGTTGCAACAGACCGCTGAACGCCTGAAAGAACTGAGCGGCGAACGGGTCAGCGAGGCGAAGGTATACGGACTGGTTGCAGATCGGCCCGACGTATTGGCGATGAGCCTGGACCGCTGGTTAGCGCACGCCTTCAACCGCACGCATGAACAACTCGCGATGGCACCGCCGGATGCCGACAGTAATGATCGAGGGATTGCCGCATTAGTCGGAGGTCACGTCCCGGGTGCCGCCTTCAATCTGGACATTGATGCGATTGGATAGAGCACAGCTACAAAGACCTCAACCGAACAGCTAAGGAAACTCCAAACAAGTCAGGCGGCCCGTGCTGACTTGTTCGGAGTTTCCCTGGCCGATCGTAATAGGCTGACGGTCTCATGCAATCTGCACCGAGCACAGCAATCAACCGCCCCTCCCCCTCTCCTCCCTCACTGCCATCGTCAGCCGCGATGGCAGGCTCGTGAATGGCTGATATACGAACTGCTTTTGCCTCTCCTAACATCGGTCGCACATGACCACTCGGGTGCCGATCATCTTTCGGCACACGGATTCCAAGAATAAAAACGCAAGCCCGCGAGGTTGAACCATGAAAACCCTAGCCGCCAGTTCCACGGCGCATGCTCCTGTCGTCGACGGAGTCGGCCAACTGACCGCCAACCAGCGCTACGTGACATTGGGAGGCTCCTGGGCCGCCTGGCTGTTTGATGCTCTGGATGCCACCGTCTTCGGCTTTGTCCTCCTGGCGGTTGCCAAGACCTTCGCCGTCGGCCTGGGTGACGTAGTCTCCACGGTAGCCTGGTTTCTGCTCGCCACCGGGATCGGTGGTTTCTTCCTCGGCAATATTGCCGACAATATCGGCCGCAAGAAAACCATGTTGCTCTCGGTGTTTGTCTACGGCACCGGCACCCTGCTCTGTGCCTTCGCCGACAGCCTGTGGCAACTCAATCTGCTCCGCTTTTGCGTCGGCATCGCGGTTGGAGGGTTGTGGTCCGCCGCTGCCGCGCTGGTATCGGAGATCTGGCCGCCGGCCGGACGTGCCAAGGCCTTTGCGGTGATGCAGACCGGTTGGTCGGGAGGTAGTCTGCTGGCGGCGATTTTCGCCTGGAGCTTCCTCGACAGCACCAACCCTGAGTCCTGGCGGACGCTGTTCATTTATGCCTCGATTCCGACCTATTTCACCCTGGTGTTCATCTGGCTGTTTGTGAAGGAGTCGCCGGTATGGCTGGCCAACCGCGAGTTCATGCGCCGTAACACCGACAAGGGCCGGCTGATAGATATCTTCCGTCCGCAGTACCTGAAAATCACCCTGCTGGGGCTGAGCATTTCAGTTCTGGGCATGTACGGCTACTGGATTATCAGCACGTTCATGCCGGCTTATCTGCAGAACATTCTAAACGTGCGCATCGATCAGGCCCCGGTGTTCGTCATCTGGATCGGCATCGGCGCCACCCTCGGTTACCTGGCCTACGGCTACTTGGCCGAAAACATCGGTCGTCGCCTTTCGTTCGCGGTGTTTTTTGGCGGCATGGCGATCATGGTGCCGGTGTTTGCCTACTCGGCAACCCTGATGCCATTGACGGATGGCAAGCTGCTATTCACCACCCAGAACGTCATCACCCTGGGGTCGCTGGCAGCGTTGTTGGGGTTCTTCACCGGCTATTTCAGCGGCTTCGGCGCCTGGTATTCGGAGTTGTTCCCGACCAGCATCCGTTCCACTGCCTCGGGTTTTTGCTTCAACTTCGGGCGGGTCGGTGCCATCGCGGGCATCAAACTGGTCCCGGTCCTGATCCCGCTCGTAGGCTTCACTGCCACCATTTCCCTTGCCTCGGTCTCTTATGCAATCGCCGCCGTTATGGTGTTCACATTGCAGGAAACCAAAGGTGTTCAACTTACCAGCGGCAACTGATCTGCACTCTTCAGAGGAACATCCATGGAACATTTTCGCATCGGTCAAATCGTCCCCAGTTCCAACACGACTATGGAAACCGAAATCCCGGCCATGCTGACCTCACGCTACGAGCTGTTTCCCGAGGAGCGGTTCACTTTTCACTCGGCGCGCATGCGCATGATGCATGTCAGCCCAGAAGAGCTGAAAAGAATGGACATCGACAGTGACCGTTGCGCGTTGGAACTGAGTGATGCGCGGGTGGATATCATGGCCTATGCGTGCCTGGTGGCGATCATGTGCCAAGGCGCCGGCTATCACCAAGTTTCGCAAGAGCGTCTGGGCAAAACCGTTGCTTCCAACCAGTCGACGGCGCCGGTTCTCAGCTCCGCCGGTGCGCTGATCGATAGCTTGAACATGCTCGACTACAAGAAAATCTCGATCATTACGCCGTACATGAAACCGCTGACCCAACAGGTCATCGATTACATCGAGGCCGCCGGAATCGAGGTGGTCGACTCCATCAGCCTGGAAGTGTCCGATAACCTTGAGGTCGGTCGCCTGGACCCGATGAACCTGGTAGCCCACGCCGACAGGCTGAACATCGGCCAGGCCGATGGCGTGGTGTTGTCGTGCTGCGTGCAGATGCCATCGCTGCCAGCGATTCAGTTAGTGCAGGAGCGCCTCGACAAACCCGTGCTATCAGCGTCGGTTGCCACCGTTTACCAGATGCTGAAATCCCTCGGTCTCAAGGCCCAGGTGCCAAACGCCGGGCATCTGCTGTCCGGAGCGTTCTGAGTCGATGTTGAAGGAGGTACGATGGCGGCCATCCAGGCTTTTCATTCGGTACTACCCATGAAACTCGACCCGGTCTCGTTACGACTCTTCGTCAGTGTCGTCGAAGAAGGAACCATTGCTGCTGCCGCCAAACGCGAACACATCGCTGCGGCGGCAGTCAGCAAGCGCCTCAGCGAACTGGAAGAACTGCTCGACTCGAAATTGCTCAACCGCACTAACAAGGGCATCACTGCGACAGACGCTGGTTTGTCGTTACTGTTCATGGCCCGCAGCGCGCTGAACAACCTCAATGAAATTGTTGTACAAATGCGCGACTTCTCTCACGGCCGTCGCGGCTCCGTCCATGTGCTGGCCAACATTTCCGCCATCACTCAATTCCTGCCTGGCCTGATCAAGTCGTTCATGGAGCTGTACCCGTTGATCAACGTCAGCCTCGAAGAAAAACAAAGCTTGGCCATCACCAAAGCCGTGGCCGAAAACCGCGCCGACATTGGTATCTTCACCCGTCTGCCACACGGCGCCGACATCGAAGTCTTCCCGTTCCACTCGGACCGGCTGGTATTGCTCGTCCCCAGCGGCGATCCGCTAGCTGAACGCCTATCCGTGACGTTCAGCGAAACCCTGGACCATGGATACATTGCCCTGCGCAGCGGCACCCACCTCAATTTTCAGTTGATCAAGGCAGCCAACGACCTGGGGCGCTCACTGAAAATCCGCATGGAAGTTTCCAGCTACGACGCACTGTCCCTGATGGTTCAGGCCGGTCTCGGCATTGGCATCATGCCCGAGGGGAGCGCGGCGATTTACAAAATGGACGGTGCAAAGGCGATCAGGTTGGATGAGCCATGGGCCTCCCGTGAACTCAGCGTGTGCGTGAGGTCGAGAGAGGCGTTGTCGGTCGCAGCTGGACTGTTCCTGGAGCACTTACTCGACAGCGAGTAAGCGAAATCGCCCTATACCTCACCACCGGAAGGTTGCCAGATGGGCCGAAGTCGAACAACAGCCGGTACCCTCCCCAGAGCGTTTCATCGATCACATTGATGATTAATATCGAGAGGCCCGCCTGTTGGGTCGTCAAAACCGACTCCTATAATCGCCTCGAATTTCTCCCCGCTCCCCCGTCTGCCTCAGACGACATCCCTCTTGGAACCCAGCACCATGCCAAGCGCAAGCCAGGCCCCTCGCGGCCTCCTCGAACATAGTCAACAGAGCGTCAAACAACAATGGCTGGCGATTCTCTCGGTCGCCGTGGGTGCCTTCGCCCTGGTGACCAGTGAGTTTCTCCCAGTGGGCGTACTCAACGATGTCGCCAGCGATCTCGGCATCACCGCAGGCCACGCCGGCCTGATGGTCACCCTGCCCGGCATCATGGCCGCCCTCGCCGCCCCCTTGCTGTCCGTGGGCATTGGCGCTCTGGACCGTCGCTACCTGCTGATCGGCCTGACGCTGATCATGATCATCGCCAACTCGGTCGTGGCCTACGCCAGCGACTTCAACCTGCTGCTGTTCGGCCGCGTATTGCTGGGCATCAGCATCGGCGGTTTCTGGGCTACCGCCATTGCCCTCAGCGGCCGCCTGGCCCCCAAGGGAGTGGGCGTGGCCCAGGCCACCTCGATCATCATGGTCGGCGTGACCCTGGCCACCGTGCTGGGCGTGCCCGTCGGCACCTGGCTGAGCGGCCTGATGGGCTGGCGCATGACCTTCCTGGCCACCGCGCTGTTGGGCATACCGGTGCTGCTGGCGCAAGTCTTCCTGCTGCCGCGGCTCAACCCGGACAAGGCCATTCGCATCAATGACCTGCCGGCCCTGTTCATCAACCCGCTGGCTCGGGTCGGACTGATCGCCGTGTTGTTGATCGGCCTGGCCCACTTTGCCGCATACACCTATGTCGCCCCCTTCTTCAAACAGAGTGCCGGCTTCGATGGCCCGACTATCGGCTCGTTCCTGCTGCTGTATGGCGTGGCCGGGGTCGTGGGGAATATCTTCGCCGGCTTCGCCGCCAACCGAAGCGTGCGTCACACCCTGTTGCTGGTCGCCCTGATGATCGGCACCAGCACCGCCCTGTTCCCCTACTTCGCCACCGGCATGACCGGTGCGGCGATGCTGATCGCGCTCTGGGGCTTCGCCTTCGGCGCCTTCCCGGCCTGCGCCAGCATCTGGATGTTTGTCGTGGCGCCCAAGGATGTCGAACGCGGCATGCCCCTGTTCGTCGCCTTGTTCCAGGTGATCATTGCGTTGGGCTCGTTCTTCGGCGGGCGGATCGTCGACCAGTTGGGCAGCTCGGTGCTGCTGAGCCTGGCCACGGCCCTGGTGGGTTGCGGTTTTGTCACGGTGCTGGTGCTGGGGCGTAACGTCAGTAACAGCCTGGCGGCCCAACCCGGCTGACGGGCTGCGGCGGCTCGAATAGCGACGGTCCGGCTTCGACCGTCGCTATTCACGGGCACCGCACCGACACATCGTGATGAGATCAATGTGACAGGTCTGAGAGGAACGGTTCTATTGCCGCCGCCTCCATTGCGATAAGCACCTGCCTGGCAGCCTCTCGCAAGGGTTGCCACTGTTCGAACGCAAAAATCGTCCGGTCATGGCAAGGCAACTCAAGATCGTTTAACGACTGGCACAGCCCCCAGACACGCCCCAGAAGCGAACCAGCGTCATCGGGCGAAACAGCGCCGCAGGCCTCGACAGCGGCATGGATGGGGAGCATTTTTGCGGACCACACCTCGCACGCTGGGCAATCGGGAATGGTAAGTTGCTGTAGCTCAGCATCCATTGCGAGAAACTCAAGTGCAGGGATGGCCTTACAGATTGCAGCAATCCGCTCATGCTCTTCCGCGCCGTACCACTGCCAGATCAAGTCTGAAAACCCCGCCATTTCCCGCCTGCTCGGTGTGTCAAAGCGTCAATCCTATCGGAGCTGGGCATTACTTCAGTGTCCGGATAAAACGGACGGTCGAGACTGGCTGCAATCGGCCAGAAGAAGTCGTTCACGGTGGGCAGCTATCACCCCATAGCTGTCAGGCTGATCCTCTCACAAGCATTCGCGACTAGTATTTCATTGCTGAAAGCCTGGTTGGATGTCAACCAGGCCGCATCACGTCTTGAGCGTTACTTATTTCGGTCTATGGGAGACCGGTATGACATATCCGCAAGATAAAGCCGAATCCAACGAGGATTTAGGTCAGATGGTAATAGGGCGAGGGCCCTGTACCTATCTGTTGCTGCTCTTGCTGGGATTGATTCTCCTGTTCCCATTTCTTGAGCAAGGGATATTTGCACGCACGTTGCTCGGCATACTGTTTTCAATCGTGCTGCTCGTGGGCACTTTCGCTACCAGGCAGACTCGGCGGGGGTTCATCCTCAAACTGGGCCTGGCGTTGCTTGGAGTTGGCCTTCAATGGATGGCGTTGTGGACTGAGCGTAGCGCGATTCTTGAACTTGCCGGGATGGCTTATGCGGTGTCCCTGGCTGTTTCATTCATCGGCGTCCTTCGCTATATCCTCAAGCGCGGGCCAATCACCGCCGACAAGCTACATGCCGCACTTGCGGGTTACATCATGCTGGCCTTCGTCTGGTCCTTCGTCTATGCCCTGGTCGAAATATCCAGCGCTGGCTCATTCGGCCCGGGCCCGCTCGACTTCGGACAAACCGGCACTTTCTTCAAACTGATCTACTTCAGCCACACGACGCTCACGACCACCGGTTACGGTGATGTTATCCCGTTGACCAACCACGCCCGCTCACTGGTGATGGTCGAAGAGTTTTCAGGCGTCTTTTATGTTGGCGTTGTGATCGCGCGGCTTGCCGGTCTGTATCCGTCGAATCAGACCAAGTGATTCTCAGGCTTATTTTCTGAAAAATAGATCTGTCCTTTTTGATCCGGGCGACTAAACCCGATCACCGAGGGGCGGTGACGCGAATCAAGTTACCCAGCAGCCCAAAGGCGCACAAGCCGGCAGATTCTGGCATCGAGCACACGATCAGCATGCGAATCATCAGTTCAGGATCAATCGACGGACGCCCGATCGGGCAATAAAAATCAGCGAGGTAATGGCGCAGGTCGTTCAGATCGAGGCATTGATCAATGCTGCGCACTAGGCCTGTCGATAATCTCTCACGACACCAATGACTGCATAATCGACTGTTCACGGCTGCGCTAAAAGTACTCCGCGTTTCAGGGCATGCCGTCAGAAAGTCGTATACAAGCTTGAATCTCCGACGGCACTTACAATGTGCACCTGAGGGGAACCCATATCGTTCTGGCTACTGTCATCTATAGGCGTCAGCGCACACGATCAAGCATAGGCAATTTGCACCCTGAACATTGAGTCGTTAGCGAATTGCGCTACGGCACTTTCAACTTTCTTCCACATGCCAACCAATGCGCCGACTCTGAACCTTATCACTATGTATGCTTGATCACTAAAGTCAGAGTCAGTACCAGAGGCAGTGTACCTTTCATAAATCTCTTTGAATGACTTTGCCTGCGTATCCCAGAACAACGATAGCGTCCTGAGGTCGCCTTCAACCTGCTGCATGTTGCTTATCAAATCCACCAGGCTAGGCTGTAAATTATTCAAGTCCGCCACAAGTTTCATTTTTTGTTTTAGCGCTTCGCTTTCCGCGTCAATCTTCTTGTTTATCTTGTCAATCTTGTCGCTTATCTTTTTAGCCAAACCGAAGCCCATTCCCAGTCCAAAAGCCAGTCCGGTCAATATCCCTGCGCCAGGTGGAGGGGTAATCAGCGCGATCCCAATAGATCCGCCGATGGAGCCGCCTACGGCTCTTGAGTACGCCGCCTCAAGGTCGTTGAGCTCCGCGACATCGGACTTTAGTTCCGAGCTCAGGTTCTTTGCTTTATCATTTGCGACTTTGTAGATCTTTGCTTCGGGGCTTGCATAGCCACTAATATCTTCTTCGATGCCCTGATATTCCAAGACTTTCTTGCCAATCTCTTCTCCGAGACTTCTGCAGAGCCCTTGCATATCTTCCGCCCGTTGGATTGCTCCCTTCCTTCCCAACACAATGCTTTTAAGCAGCTCTTTTCTTTCTTCCTGCGTTATTTCCTCAGCGCCAATTTTGGTAAACTCTTCAAACTCAGACTGATACACTCTGGATTGGGAGACGATATCCGTGGCAAGAGATATTATTTTTCCAAAAACATCTTTTGCTTGTTTTGTCGGAGAAGAGTCCGCAAGGTAATTATTGAATGAATCAACATCCCCAAACGCCTTCATAAACAGGGACAATTTATTTAACGCAGCGTAACAGTTTTCAACCAGAGCCTCTTCCTCCGGAAAATTGCCATAGGTATTGACAAAGCTGTTTCTCCTGATGGGCAGGCAGTACACCTTCAATATTGCCATTTGCAATTGGTACCAATCCTCCTTAAATAAAGAAAAGCTGGTTGTGCCGCTGCTCGTTGTCGTAATGAGCTGCAGGCTGTTTTCCATGTTATCGAAGGCGAGTTTTATATCAGATAGGTTTGACATTGCTTCTTTCCTTGAAGTCTGTTGGCTGAAAATTCCGAGCACGGAAACTCTATATCATCAGCACGCTGACAATATTTATAAAGCGAAGACTACAACGATCAACTTGCCTTGACCTTATAGTCAATGAAAGTAAGCACTGCAAGTCGAATTAGCCTTTCGAGGAGTTCTCTAGCCTGTCGTCTCAAACGAAGTGCATTGGCATATCGTACGTTGCAGCATCCCGCAGATTTCTTCGCACAGCTCTTATGCGTCTTCGGCAACAAGCGTCGCCTTTAAATACTGTGCAGAAAGTAATTGGTTAGGATGTGATCTTCGAAAACAGCCGTTCCTGCCCACCTGATGACTGTCCCAACAGGCTGCATGCATCCCTGCTGGCCAATGCGAAGATTTTGCCGCGCGCCAGACAGGGAGCTGCTTTTCAACAGAGTCGGCAGGAAGCAGCCTCGGGTCAACGTCTCTCCTGCTGTTTCTGGCCAATAGCCGCCTATCGCCAAGGGCAGCTCCGGGTCGGCAACCGACCTACAGAGGAAGCAGAAAACATCCAGGTTCAGTCGTCTATGAATAACGGAAGGCCCCTTGATCGGTTACAACACCATGCATCGCAACAGCTAAGCTTTTTCCAGTGAACCTCGCCTTTCAAGGGTGACTCCATGAACAGCGCCCCGCTGTCTGAACTCGATGCCGCGCTACCGGGTCTGGCTCGCAAGATCCGTGTACTGGATGCCCTGTCCTGGCCGGATGGCGTCGAGGAAGTTTTCCTGGCGCATTGGCGTGACGGCAAAGCGCAATTGCCCAGCGTCCAATTGCGCCCCCGCGATCACAGTGCCGACATCGCCGCTCTGGAAGCCTTTATCGGGCGTTGCGATCTGGGGCATCCCGCCGGGAACTATCTCGCCATGACCGCGCGTAGCTATGCCACGGCCGGACGCCTGCTGGGGGCGATTGGCACTCCCGCCTTTACTCGCTATTCATCCGCGTTGTACCGACGCCCGGATTTCTATTATTCGAACCAGAAACTCAGCATGCTGGACGCGGCCCAATTCTTTCTCACCACCACCGACGCCCTGCTGGGGGGAGCGCGTATTCCACCGACCCAGGCTGAGATCCCGGCCGAGGCGTTCGCCGCCTGGATGCAGCCGGAACTGGACCGTTTCTTCGGCGAGGGCCGGGTCACGGTCGTGCTCGACCCGACCCTGGCGGCCAAGGCGATCGCCGGGGCAAGCCGCATACGCCTGCGTGCCGGCGCCCTGTTCTCTGAACTGGACAAGAATCAGTTATTGCAGCATGAGGCCTTCGTGCATGTGGCTACCGCGCAAAATGGCGCGCTCCAGCCCAACCTCAAAAGCCTGGGCCTGGGAGCGCCACGCACGACTCAAACCCAGGAAGGCATTGCCACCCTGGCCGAACTCTTCACCGGCAGCATGGATATCAGCCGCTTGCGCCGCCTGGCCCTGCGCGTGCTGGCGGTCCAGCAAGCGTTGGACGGTGCCGACTTCATACAGGTATTCGAGGGTTTTCTTGCCGCCGGCCAGTCCCAAGAGGAGTCCTTCCGCTCAACCCAGCGGATCTTCCGTGGCGCCGATCTACGGGGTGGTTCGGCGTTTACCAAGGATGCCGCTTACCTGACGGGCTTGCTGGGCGTCCATACCCTGCTGCGCATCGCGATCCGCGACAATCGACCGGAACTGGTAGGGCATTTGTTTGCCGGGCGTCTCAGCCTGGCCGACACCGTACGCCTGGCGCCGCTATTCGAGTCCGGCTGGCTCCAGGGCCCCGTCCATCTACCGGCCTGGGCCTGCGATCTACGTCGGCTCGCCGCCAACCTGGCCTTCTCCGCATTTATCGCCCAGATAAAACTGGATGTACTCGACCTGGAAGTGTTCATGGCATTTGCGGACGAGCACGAAGACGATGCCAGCGCCCTGTGATCATGGGCATCGCTCTCATGTATCACAGTGTGTCTGCATGACGTCCCGCTACATAAGCTTTCATCCCCCTAAAAACCCGACACATCCCAGATACGTCTCTGCCTCCAAATGCACCCACGGTTGAAGTGGATCACCCCGATCCCCTACCCCACACGCTGCATTCAATGGAGAGACCAGCATGAAACTGCTCAACCCCACTACCGGCAAAATCGGCTCATCAATCCTGGCGCTCACCCTGTTCGGCCTCCTCGGCACCGCCCAGGCGCAAACGACCACTGCAGTACCGCCAGAAGCGAAGAGCGCCAACACCCCTTACGCAGCCCCCTCGCCTTTCGGCCCGCTGAAACACGTCGAGGCCGGATTGCTGAATGTGGCCTATGCCGAAACCGGCCCCGCCGATGGCCCGGTGGTGATTCTGCTGCATGGCTGGCCGTACGACATTCACAGTTATGACGAGGTCGCGCCCTTGCTGGCGGCCAAGGGGTATCGGGTGTTGATGCCTTATGCGCGGGGTTACGGCGATACGCGTTTCCTGTCGGCGAACACCCTGCGCAACGGTCAGCCGGCCGCGCTGGCCAGTGATGTCATCGATTTCATGGACGCACTGCAGATCAAGCAGGCGGTGCTCGGCGGTTATGACTGGGGCGCACGTTCGGCGGATATCGTGGCGGCGCTGTGGCCGGAACGGGTCAAGGCGCTGGTGGCGGTCAGCGGCTATCTGATCGGCAATCAGGCAGCCGGGCAGAACCCGCTGCCGCCCAAGGCCGAATTGCAGTGGTGGTATCAGTTCTATTTCGCCACCGATCGTGGCCGCGCCGGCTACGCCAAAAACACCCACGACTTCGCCAAATTGATCTGGCAACTGGCGTCGCCGAAATGGACGTTCGACGACGCCACCTTCGAGCGCAGCGCCCAGGCCCTGGACAACCCCGACCATGTGGACATCACGGTGTTCAACTACCGCTGGCGCCTGGGGCTGGTCCAGGGCGAAAGCCGCTACGCCGCGCTGGAGCAGAAACTGGCCACGGCGCCGGCCATCGGCGTGCCGACCATCGCCCTGGAAGGCGATGCCAACGGCGCGCCGCACCCGGCTCCCGAGGATTACGCCAAGCGCTTTACCGGTAAATACCAGTTCCGCCTGATCAGCGGTGGCATCGGCCATAACCTGCCGCAGGAAGATCCGCAGGCGTTCGCCAAGGCGGTGATCGATGCGGATCATCTTTGAATGAGCGGCTTCGGTAACTGATCCATCGCCGCTTCCGAGAGCCCGCGGGCAGGCCTGTCGACATTGAGCAGGCTGTGCCCGCGGCCCCAGTAACGCGCTTGCTCATCGACAAGCCTTCTCCCTCGACCGGTCCCAGACGCTCCTTTTCGAAAACATGGCTTGCTCAATATATATGGATATCCGTATATTCGGTTTTCCATATTCATGAGCCACCCCATGATCACTCCCCCCGAGGTTTTCAAGAGCCTGGCCGACGAGACCCGCGCTCGCGCCACCCTGCTGATCGCCCATCAAGGCGAGCTGTGCGTGTGCGAACTGATGTGCGCCTTGAGCGACAGCCAGCCGAAGATCAGCCGCCATCTCGCCCAGTTGCGCAGCAGCGGCCTGTTGCTGGATCGCCGTCAGGGCCAGTGGGTCTATTACCGGCTCAATCCGCAGTTGCCGGCCTGGGTCCACGACATGCTGCAGCTGACGCTGAAGGCCAATGCGGGGTGGCTGGAAGACAACGCCGCCCGCCTGCAGAACATGGACGGCCGCCCCGTGCGCGACGCGTCCTGTTGCTGAACTTTTGACATTCGCCTCGACGCCATAGGAGCCACCATGCGAGTCCTGTTCATGTGCACCGCCAACAGCTGTCGCAGCATTCTTTCCGAAGCGCTGTTCAACCACCTGGCGCCGCCGGGTTTCACCGCGGTGAGCGCCGGGAGCTTTCCCAAGGGGCAGGTGTTGCCGCGCAGCCTCAGCACCTTGCAGCAGGCCGGCATCGCCATCGCCGGCTTGAGCAGCAAAGGCAACGACGCCTTCGCCGACAACCCGCCGGATATCGTCATCACCGTCTGTGACAAGGCCGCAGGCGAAACCTGCCCGGTGTATTTCGGCCCGGCGCTGAAGGCCCACTGGGGGCTGGAAGATCCTTCCGAGGTCAAGGGCGACGAGACCACCGTCGACGCCGCCTTCCGCGCCACCCTGGCGCATATCGAGCGGCGCTGCAAAGCCTTCCTCGCCCTGCCCTTCACCACCCTCGGCCGCGACGAACTCCAGCGCGAGCTGGACCGTATTGGCGCTCTCTGAGCCGGAGAATCCATGTCGGAACAACTGCCCAACCTCGACCTTTCCCTGTTCGACACGCTCCCGGCCGCCAGCCGCTCCGGCAGCCACAAACCGCGCATCCTGCTGCTCTACGGATCCACCCGGGAACGTTCGTTCAGCCGCCTGCTGGTGGAAGAAGCGGCACGCCTGCTGGAGCACTTCGGTGCCGAAACCCGGGTCTTCGATCCTTCAGGGCTGCCGCTCCCCGACGATGCCCCCGTAGAGCATCCGAAAGTGCAGGAACTGCGGGAACTGATGCAATGGTCGCAGGGCCAGGTCTGGTGCTCGCCGGAACGCCATGGCGCGATGTCCGCGGTGTTCAAGGCGCAGATCGACTGGATTCCCCTGGCGCTCGGCGCCCTCCGCCCCACCCAGGGCAAGACCCTGGCGGTGATGCAGGTCTGCGGCGGCTCGCAGTCCTTCAACGTGGTCAATCAGCTGCGGGTGCTGGGCCGCTGGATGCGCATGTTCACCATTCCCAACCAGTCCTCGGTGCCCAAGGCCTACCTGGAGTTCGACGATGCCGGGCGGATGAAACCCTCGGCGCTCTACGACCGCGTGGTCGATGTAATGGAAGAACTGGTGAAGTTCACCCTGCTGTTGCGCGATCACCAGGAGGTCCTGGTCGATCGCTATTCCGAGCGCAAGGAGAGCGCCGAACAGCTCAGCGCCCGCGTCAACCAGCGCTCGATCTGAGGCCGCCGCGCCTGGCGCGGCGAATCAACGGCTTAGGCCCGCCGCGCCAGCAGCAACACCGAAGCCGCCGCCGACAACAACGCTGCGCAACACCGATTGAAGATCTTCTTGCCCCGCGGCTCGGCGAACCAGCGGCGCATGTGCAGGCCCATGTAGGCGTAGGCGCTGATGGCGATCCATTCCAGGACCAGGAACAAGGCGCCCAGCACCAGGAACTGGCCGGGAACCGGGGCCGCGGGGTCAACGAACTGCGGCAGGAAGGCGGTGAAGATCAGGATGGCCTTGGGATTGCCGATGGCCACCAGGAATTCCTGCCTGGCCAGGGCGGACAGCCCCAAGGGCGCGCTCTTGCTCTCGGTCTCGGCCTGGGTATCGGCGGTCCAGAGCTGATACGCCAGGTACAGCAGGTAGGCCGCGCCCAGGATCTTGATCCCGTAGAACAGCAGTTCCGAGGCTTGCAGCACCACCGCCAGGCCGGCCGAGGCCAGGGCGATCATCAGGGCGAAGGCGGCCAGGCGCCCGGCGCCCGCCAGGCAGGAGGTGCGAAAGCCGTAGGCGGTGGCGTTGCGGACCGACAGCAGGTTGTTGGGCCCCGGCGCCATGTTCAGGGCGAAACAGGCCGGGAGAAACAGCACCAGGGTGGCGAGGTTCATAGGGAGTCCATCTGCAAGGAATCGAACGGGTCGGGCTTGAAACATAAAGAGCATCAGGGCGCAATACAACCCGCATCCGCGACCCGGCCGTCACTAAAACCGTCGCCACCACCACGGTGTTCTAGGCTACTGAAAACCCGTTACCCTCTTCACCCCCACGCCATCGCAAGGAGCGCCCCATGGCCGATTTCCAGAACGCCCAGACCCTTGACGGTTTCACCATGAAGCTCTGGCGCGGCGAACGCATGTGCCTGATCGGCTTCGATGTCGAGAACCCTCCCGCGGACCTGGTGGGGTTCGCCATCGAATGCAAGTTCCCCGGCAGCGACGACTTCACGCCCCTGCCCAACCGCATCGCCTTCACCTACGACGAACCCGCGCACACCGCCGTCGATGGCACGCGCAAGTTCTCGTCGCTGGAAGCGCCGTTCCAGAAGTTTCGCTGGATCCACGTGCCCCATGATGTCGAGCACGGCACCTTCGTCTATCGGGGGCGGATGATGCATATGCCCAGCGATGGCCAGCTGGTCGCCGGCACCACCATCGAGCTGCCTATCGACCTCAACCCCACCAGCTACGAAGGCATCCTGGACGTTGGTTTCACCCGCGGTTTCACCTCCTCCCAGGCCTTCGTCGACCGGGTGCCGGCGGGCGTCGATGTGAATACCTATGGCAAGAGCCTGATTCCCTCGAAGACCAAGGACGGGCTCGACCACCCGAAGACCGAGACGGCCATGTACCAGTGGATGGGCTTCGAGGCCGTGGCCATGATTTTCGCGGTGCTGGACGAAGTGCAGCAGCAGCCGGACACCACCCTGGATGTCTTTGCCTATGACTTCAACGAACCGGACATCCTGGCCAAGATGGAGGCCCTCGGCGGCCGTCTGCGCATCATCATCGACGACGCCGGCGATCATGCCGCCCCCGACAGCTGCGAGACCCGGGCCGCCCAGCGCCTGACGGCCTCCGCCGGCGCAGCCCGGGTCAAACGCACCCATTTCAACGGCCTGCAGCATCACAAGGTGCTGATCGCCCGACGCAACGGCCAGCCTTACCAGGTGCTGTGCGGCTCCACCAACTTCAGCTTCCGTGGCTGTTATGTGCAGAACAACAATGCGCTGCTGTTCAAGCAGCCCGACGTGGCGGACCTGTTCGGCGAGGTCTTCGAGGCGTCCTTCAACGACCCCGAGCACTTCAAGGCAGGCGCCCTGGCGCAAAAATGGCACATCATCGAAACCGCGGTCGCCGGGGCGGCAGCGGGCCCGCGCCTGCACTTCTGCTTTTCGCCGCACGCCAGCAGCGATCTGTCGCTCGACCCGATCGGCAACGCCATCGACCAGGCGACCGATTCGGTGCTGTTCAATATCGCCTTCCTCAATCAGATCACCAGCGGCCCGCTGTACGACTCCATCAGCCACCTCTACAAGCGCCCGCTGTTCAACTACGGGGTTTCCGACAAGGCCTCGGGCATGGATGTGATCAAGCCGGACGGCACCTCGGCCGAGGTGGACTTCGCCTATCTGGCCAAGTACGCGCCGGAACCCTTTCGCAGCGAATGGTCGGGCGGCACCGGCATTTCCGTGCACAACAAGTTCGTCGTCACCGACTTCAACCTGCCCAGCGCCAAGGTCTTCACCGGCTCTTCGAACCTGTCGGTCTCGGGGGAGGAAAAGAACGGCGATCACCTGATCCTGATCGAGGACCAGAAAATCGCCGTGGTCTATGCCATCGATGCCCTGCTGATCTTCGACCACCTGCACTTTCGCAGCGCCATGCAACAGGCCTTCACCAACGGCGGGAACAACCAGAAGACACCGATCCCGCCCTTGCTGCTGAAAAAGCCCACGGCGATCTCGGGCAAGCCGGCCTGGTTCGAGGAGTACTACGCCGAAGGCTCGCAGAAACAGAACGACCGGCGCTTGTTCTCTCACTAGGGCAACCGGGAGGGCTTTGTGCCCTCCCGTCGCCTGTACGGGTCAGACCGAGAAGATCATGCAGCCGATGGCGCCGGCCTCATGGTAGATGGCCTGGCCGCTGTTCTCGGCCGTGAACCCGCGCAGCATGCGCTTGGCCTCGTCGCTATAGCCCAGGGCCACCACCCAGCGGGCCTCGACGGGCTCGGTGTATTTGGCGATCTTCTCGATGTCCTTGCGGGTTTCCGTCAGCAGTTTGCCGCCGGCGTTGGTGGCGCTCTCGACTTTCGCCTCGATGGCATAACTCTCGACGTTATGGCTGGCCAGCACATCCAGGCGCAGGGTCCGGTTCGGCGGCGGGTAAGGCACTTCGCGGGCGACGTCCATATGGGCCGCCCGCAGCAGCATGAGAAATTCGACCTGGAACCAGACGTCCCAGGCGGCGCCGGTACTGATGGCGGCCTCGATGCGCGAGTGGTCGCTCAAGATGATATGGCTGAGTTCGTTGTTGTTCATGGTGCGCTCCTTCTGCTGGATGGGTGCGGATAGGAACGCACCGGGCGCGGCGCTGTGAAGGCGAGGCCCGGGCGGCCCCGGCATAAAGCCGCTCGGGCGGAACGGTTCTGATTTACAATGCCCGCCCCTTTGGCCCAGGCGAGCGTGCCGTGGATGCTTTCGCGTTTGTCTACCCGCATCTGAACGAATGGCTGATCGAGCCGGTCAGCCGACAGTTTCTCGGCCTGTTCAACCTGAACGGCCGCCTCGGGGCCGGCTTCCTGCTGATTTCCTATGCCATTGCCTACGGCCTGTTCCGCTACCGCAAGCAGCACAGCCTGACCGAGGCCCGGACCTTCGGCCAGTTCATCGGCGGCCGCCGGGTGCACCTGCACCGCTCGGCGCTGCTGGATTACCGCTACTACTTCGTGCGCGCCATCCTCAAGGTCGCCCTGGTGCTGCCCATCGTCCATCTGGTCGACCCCTATATCCTGCGCTCCGGGGACTACCTGGCGTTCTTCGGCAATCTCTGGGGCGCCCGCCCGCGCCTTGGCGAAAACCTCGCCCTCGCCCTGCTGTACGGGCTGGGGCTGTTCCTGCTCAAGGACTTGATCCATTACTGGCTGCACCGGGCCTTTCACAGCCGCTGGCTCTGGGAATTCCACAAGGTCCACCATTCGGCGCCAGTGCTGGTGCCGGCGACCGCGAGTCGGGTGCACTTCGTGGAAAAGATCGTCGAGAAACTGGCGCTCACCGCGGGCCTGGGCCTGTATGCGGGTGGCTTCTGGTATCTCTGCGGCGGTGAGGTCGGCCGCTACACCCTGTTCGGCGTGACCTATCTGGTGTTCATCTTCAATAGCCTGGGGGCCAACCTGCGGCACAGCCATGTCTGGCTGTCGTTCGGCCCGCGGCTCGAGCATGTGCTGAACAGCCCGGCGCAACACCAGGTTCACCACAGCGACGCGCCGCGCCACTTCAACAAGAACTTCGCCATCAACCTGTCGCTCTGGGACTGGCTGTTCGGCACCCTCTATGTCACCACGCCGACCCCGGAACCCCTGCGCTTCGGCACCGGGGAACAGGACCAGCGGCGCTACCTGACGGTCTACAGCCTGATCGTCACGCCCTTTGTCGAGACCGCCCGCAAGCTCCTGCTCCTGGCCAGGCGCCCGCAACGGGTAGCCGTCCGGGGTCGCGTCAGGCCTTGAGGCTGTCCAGGGCGCGCTGGGTCACTGCCTCGATATAAACCGGATCGGCATAGATGCGCGCCAACAGGATCGCGCCCTCGTAGTCCGCCACCAGCTGGCGCCCCAGCGCCATGGCCTGCGCCTCGTCGAAGCGGTCGCGGAACAGCTGGGCGAAGGCCTGGGCCCAGTCATCGAAAAACGCCCGGATCGGTGCCATCAGCGCGCTTTTACCGTAGGCCGCGTCGACCGCGACCACGCCCATCAGGCAGCCGATGGAGTCGTCCTGGAACAGCCGAGCGGCCTTGCGCCCCATCTTCGTCAGGCGCTCGGCCGGGGTCAGCTTCTCGTCGAAGGCGGTCGCGAACAGCGCCTGGCCGATGCTCTGGTGGGTCCACTCCAGGACATCGCGCAGCAGCGACTCCTTGTTCGGGTAGTGGTGATAGAAGGAGGCCTTGGTGAAGCCGCAGGCCTCGGCCAGCACGTCCATGGTGGTGCCGTGATAACCGAGGCGCTTGAAGGTACTGGCGCAGCGTTGCAGCAGCTCGTCACGGGGAATTTTCAAAGGGCGCACGGGGGTTTCCTGCTCTCGATCACGGCCGGTGATTCTAGGGCATAAGCCATCCCCGCTCAATTTGACGCTAACCAAACGTTCGTTTAATTTCTCAAAACCAAACGAACGGTCAGTAACTTTCAAGCGCTGACCCACCCTCGATAGCCAGGAGAGCAAAGTGATGAGCGAAGCCAATAGCGGACCGGGCCGGGTCACCCGTGAACAGCGTGGACACCTGTGGTTGATCGGCCTGGACCGGGCCGGAAAACGCAACGCCTTCGACAGTGCCATGCTCAGCGACCTGGCCCTGGCCCTGGGCGAATACGAGCGCAACGACGAGCTGCGCTGCGCCGTGCTGTTCGCCCACGGCGAGCACTTCACCGCCGGGCTCGACCTGCTGGAACTGACGCCGAAACTGGCGGCCGGCGGCTTCCAGTACCCGGAAGGCGGCATCGACCCCTGGGGCGTTTCCCACCCCCGGCGCACCAAGCCCGTGGTCACCGCCGTGGAAGGCACCTGCTGGACCGCCGGCATCGAGTTGCTGCTCAACGCCGATATCGCCATCGCCGCCAGCAACGCGCGCTTCGCCCATCTGGAAGTGCTACGCGGCATTTCCCCAGCCGGCGGCTCCACCGTGCGTTTCACCCGGGCGGCCGGTTGGACCGATGCCATGCGCTATATGCTGACAGGCGAGGCGTTCGACGCGGCGGAAGCCCGGCGCATGCGCCTGCTGACCGAGGTGGTCGAACCCGGCCAGGCCCTGCCCCGCGCCCTCGAATACGCCGAGCGCATTGCCAAGGCCGCGCCCCTGGCGATCCGCGCCACCCTGCATTCGGCCTTCGAGGCCCTGGACGAAGGGGACGATTTCGCCCTGTCTAGACTCAACGAATACCTGCTCGGCCAGATCAAGAGCGAGGACGTCCGCGAGGGCGTGATGGCGATGATGCAAAAACGCGAACCGCAGTTCAAAGGCCGCTGACCCAAGCCTCTCCACCGCCCTGGCGCCGGCCCGATGACGCCCGCGCCAGGCAGTCCACCCAGCGGAACCCGACAGATGAAAGCGACTCCTCCCGCCCCGGACCCGACGATCCGGATGGAATCCATCCCCCTGCCCGCCCGCGATGGCTACCCGCTGATCGCCCAGCGCTACCTGGCCCCAGGCCCGGCCAAAGGCAACCTGATCGTGGCCGGCGCCACGGGCGTGCAGCAACGTTTTTACCGGCGTTTCGCCGAATACGCGGCGTGCCAGGGCTTCAACGTGCTGACCCTGGATTACCGGGGGATCGGCCAGTCCAAGCCGGCCAGTCTGAAGGGGTTTGCCATGTCCTACCTGGACTGGGCCAGCCTGGACCTGGCCGCCGCCGTCGATCTGCTGCGCCAGGAACCGCTGCCGCTGTATTGGGTGGGCCATTCGTTCGGCGGCCATGCCATCGGCCTGCTGCCCAACCACGAGGCCATCGCCGCCTGCTACAGCCTGGGCTGCGGCGCCGGCTGGAGCGGCTGGATGTCGAAGACCGAGGCCCTCAAGGTGCGCCTGCTGTGGACCCTGGTGCTGCCGCCGATCGTTGCCTGGAAAGGTTATATGGCCTGGAGCCTGCTGGGCATGGGCGACGACCTGCCCCTGGACGTGTACCGGCAATGGCGGCGCTGGTGCACCTACCCGCATTACTACTTCGACGACCCGGCCATGGCCCATGTCGCCGAGTTGTACGCCCAGGTGCGCACGCCGTGCCTGTTCGCCACCTCGGTGGACGATCCCTGGTCGCCGCCCCGCTCCCGGGACGCCTTCGTCAAGAGCTACCGCAATGCCCCGCTGACCCGTCTCGACCTGCGCCCGCCGGCCGGCGGCAAGCCGTTGGGGCATATGGGCTATTTCCGCGACAGCTCGCAACCGCTGTGGGACGACATCCTGCACTGGCTGTTGAGCCATGGGCCGGCGCCCGTTGCGCCTTAGCCGGCAGCCGACGACAGGAACCGGCGGCCCGGCTCCTGTCTGCCTCAAGGGGGTTATCGGCTGATGGAGACGATACTGGCCGCGCCGCCTTCCAGGCGGAAGGTAAAGGTCACCCGCTCGCCCACCTTCAGCCCCGCCAACTGCTCCGCGGTCGCGGCGAAGGCCATGGTCATCGGCGGCCACTGCACGGCGGGAACGGCGCCGTGGGCGATGGTCACCCGCTGCTTCTGCATATCGATGGCCTTGATCGTGCCTTCGGCGGTGGCCTGCGGCGCCTTCGAGGCTTCCTGTTTCATCGGCATGCCCTCCATTTTCATGCCCGGCATGTCGTTCATGTTCATGCCAGGAATTTCTTCTGCCCAGGCTGCAAGAGACAGCGCCGCCAGGGTAGCGGCCACAACGATGCGTATCGGTTTCATAGGTCTTTTCCTTCGGTGATGGATGCAACAGGGAGATGCCGGCGGCGCATCAGGCGATAGGCCGCCGGAATCACGAACAGGGACAGCAGGGGCGCGGTGAGCATGCCGCCGACCATGGGCGCGGCGATGCGGCTCATCACTTCGCTGCCGGTGCCGCTGCCCAGCAGGATCGGCAACAGGCCAGCGACGATTACCGCCACGGTCATGGCCTTGGGGCGCACGCGCTGCACCGCGCCTTCGCGGATCGCCGCGAGCAACCCGGGCTCGCTGGCCTCGCCGCTTTCCTGGCGCTCGGTCCAGGCGTTCTTCAGGTACAGCAGCATGATCACACCGAATTCGGCGGACACCCCGGCCAGGGCGATAAAGCCGACGCCCGTGGCCACCGACAGGTTGAACCCCAGCCCATAGAGGAACCACACCCCGCCGGTCAGGGCGAACGGCAGCGTGGCCATGATCAGCAAGGCCTCGTCGAAGCGGGCGAAGGTCAGGTACAGCAGCACGAAGATGATCAGCAGGGTCGCCGGCACCAACCACTGGAGCCGGGCGTTGGCCCGTTCGAGAAACTCGAACTGCCCGGAGTAGCTCAGGCTCATGCCCGGCTGCAGCTTGACCTGCTCGCCCACCGCCCGGCGCAGGTCGGCCACCACCGAAGCGATATCCCGCCCGCGCACATCGACATAGACCCAGCCCGAAGGCCGGGCGTTTTCGCTCTTGAGCATGGGCGGCCCCGCGCTGACCTTGACCCTGGCCACCGTGCCGAGGGTGATCTGGCTGCCCTGGGGGGTGTAGATCGGCAACTGCTCCAGGGCATCCAGCGAGTCCCGCCACTCCCGGGGGTAACGCAGGTTGATCGGGAAACGGGCCAGCCCTTCCACCGTCTCGCCGATGTTCTCCCCGCCAATGGCGCCGGCGACGATCGACTGCACATCGGCGATGTTCAGGCCGTAGCGCGCCGCCGCCGGGCGGTCGATGTCCACATCGACGTAGCGGCCACCGCCCAGGCGCTCGGCCAGGGCCGAACTGACGCCGGGCACCGTCCTGGCCACCCGTTCGACGGCCTGGGTCGCCATGTCGATCTCCCCCAGGTTACTGCCGGCCACCTTGACCCCGATCGGGCTCTTGATCCCGGTGGCGAGCATGTCGACCCGGTTGCGGATCGGCGGAATCCAGATATTGGTCAGCCCTGGCACCCGCACCACCCGGTCCAGCTCTTCCACCAGCTTTTCCTGGGTCATGCCGGGGCGCCATTGCCCGTGGGGCTTGAACTGGATGGTGGTTTCGAACATCTCCAGCGGCGCCGGGTCGGTGGCGGTTTCGGCGCGGCCGGCCTTGCCGTAGACATGGGCGACCTCGGGCACGCTCTTGATCAGCCGGTCGGTCTGTTGCAGCAGTTGCGCCGCCTTCTGCGCCGACAGGCCCGGCAGCGCCGAAGGCATGTACAGCAGGTCGCCTTCGTCCAGGGGCGGCAGGAACTCGCCGCCCAGGCGCGAGATCGGCCACAACGCGCTGAGGAACACCAGCAAGGCCACCAGCAGCGTGGTCCTGGGCCAGCGCAATACCGCGTCCAGGGCCGGTTCGTAGCAGCGGATCAACCAGCGGTTCAGCGGGTTCTGCTGCTCATTGGGAATCCGCCCGCGAATCCAGTAGCCCATCAACACCGGGACCAGGGTCACCGACAGCCCCGCCGCCGCGGCCATGGCATAGGTCTTGGTGAAGGCCAGCGGCCCGAACAGCCGCCCTTCCTGGGCCTGCAGGGTGAACACCGGAATGAACGACAGGGTGATGATCAGCAGGCAGAAGAACAGCGCCGGCCCGACCTCGGTCGCCGCCGCGGTCATCACCTGCCAGCGCGCCTCGCCCCGCAGTTCCTGCCCAGGGTGAGCGTGGTGCCAGGCTTCGAGCTTCTTGTGGGCGTTCTCGATCATCACCACCGCGGCGTCGACCATGGCCCCGATCGCGATGGCGATGCCGCCCAGGGACATGATGTTGGCGTTGAGCCCCTGGTGGCGCATCACGATAAAGGCCATCAGCACCCCCACCGGCAAGGAAATGATCGCCACCAGGGACGAACGCAGGTGCCAGAGAAAGAGCCCGCAGACCAGGGCGACGACGAGGAACTCCTCCAACAGCTTGTGGCTGAGGTTGCTCACCGCGCGGTCGATCAGCTGGCTGCGGTCGTAGGTGGTGACGATCTCCACCCCCGCCGGCAGGCTGCCCTTGAGCTCGTCGAGCCGGGTCTTGACCGCGGCGATGGTGTCCCGGGCGTTCTTGCCGCTGCGCAGGATCACCACGCCGCCCACCGCCTCGCCTTCACCGTCGAGCTCGCCGATGCCGCGGCGCATCTCCGGCCCGAGCTGGACCGTAGCCACATCACCCAGGGTCACCGGCACCCCGCCCGCCCCCGACTTGAGCGGGATCGCACGAAAGTCGTCGAGGCTCTTCAGGTAGCCGGAAGCGCGCACCATGAACTCGGTCTCGGCCAGCTCCAGCACCGCGCCGCCGGTTTCCTGGTTGGCCCTGCCGATCGCCGCGCCGACCTCGGCCTGGGTGATGCCCAGGCTCGCCAGCTTCAACGGGTCGAGCTGCACCTGGTACTGCTTGACCATTCCGCCCACGGTGGCCACTTCCGCCACGTTGGGCAGGGTCTTGAGCTCGAACTTGAGGAACCAGTCCTGCAGCGCGCGCAATTGCGCCAGGTCGTGCTGGCCCGTGCGGTCCACCAGGGCGTACTGGAAAATCCAGCCCACCCCCGTGGCATCCGGCCCCAGCGCCGGCCTGGCGTTGGCCGGCAAGCGGCTCTGGACCTGGCTCAGGTACTCCAGCACCCGCGAACGGGCCCAGTACAGGTCGGTGCCGTCTTCGAACAGCACATAGACGAAGCTGTCGCCGAAGAACGAATAGCCACGCACGGTCTTGGCCCCGGGCACCGCCAGCATGGTGGTCGCCAACGGGTAGGTGACCTGGTTCTCGACGATCTGCGGCGCCTGCCCCGGATAGGGCGTGCGGATGATCACCTGCACATCCGACAGGTCCGGCAGCGCGTCGACGGGGGTACTCTGCACCGACCAGATGCCCCAGGCGGTGACGAACAGGGTCGCCAGCAACACCAGGAAGCGGTTGGCCACCGACCAACGAATCACCGCGGCGATCATGGCTGGCCCTCCATTTTCTCCAGGCGCTCGACCTGCAGCCCACTGTCGGTGGTAGTCACCGCGACCCGCACCTTGTCACCTACCTTGAGGCCCTGCATCAGGCCTGGGTTGGCCAGGAGGAAGGTCATGGTCATGCCGGGCATGCCCAGGGTCTTGAACGGGCCGTGGGCCAGGGTGACTTCCTGGCTGTCGAGCGCCAGGATCTGTCCTTCGGCTTCATGCAGGGCGGTTTCATGCAGGACGGTTTCATGGGCAGCGGCTGTCGCGGCAGGCCGGTCCAGCGGCGCGGCGACCAGGCCTTTGAGGCTGGCTTCCGAGTCCAGCAGGAACTGGCCGGAACTCACCACCTGCTGCCCCTCCTCCAGGCCTTGCAGGATTGCAGTCTTGCCGTCGCTGTCCGGCCCCGTCCGTACCTCCACCGGACGGTAGCGCCCCGCGTCTTCGGCGAGCATCACCAGGGCCCGGCGTCCCGTGCGGATCACCGCCTCGCTGGGCACCCACAACAGGCTTTGCCGGGTCGAGCGCCGGAGACTGACCTCAGCGGTCATGCCCGGCCGCAGCCGGCCCTGGGGGTTGGGCAACTCGACGCGAACGCGCAACGTGCGGCTATCGGCATTGGCCTCCGGCAGAATCGCGCTGACCCGCCCCTTGAACACCTCCCCCGGGAACGCCGGCAAACGAGCCTCGGCGTCCTGCCCCGCGACTATCGAGCCGGCCTGGGACTCCGGCACCGCCACGGCCAGCCAGACCTGGCCCAGGCCATTGACCCGCGCCAGGGTCTCGCCGGCGGCGACCGTCATGCCCTGGCGCACGTTCAGCTCTTGCAGCACCCCACCGATGGGGCTAGTGAGGGTCAGGGTCGGCTGGACCTTGCCACTGCGCTCGACCTGGGCGATCAACCCCGGCGGCATCCCGCTCAGGCGCAAGCGTTGCCGTGCCGCCGCGAGCAAACCCGCATCGCCACTGCGCTTGAGGGCCAGGAACTCTTCCTGGGCCGCTGCCCACTCCGGCACCAGGATTTCCGCCAGGGCCGCGTTGGCCTCCAGCACATCCCCCGGCGCCCGGGCCTGCACCCCTTCGACGAACCCCGCGGTCCGCGATTGAATCACCGCCACCTCGCGCTCGTTGAAGGCCAGCCGGCCGGTCACCTCGACGCTGGCGGCAAAGCCGGCGCGGCTGACGGTGGCCAGGCGCACACCGAGGTTCTGGGTCAGGCCCGGGTCGATGCGCAGCGCTGCGCTTTCACCCTGGCCGTCGGCATAACGCGGGACCAGGGGCATGTCCATGAAGGGCGATTTTCCCGGCTGGTCGAACTTCTGCTGCGGGTACATCGGGTCGTACCAATACAGCGCCTTGGCTTCGCCCGGGCTGCCCGGCCCGGCCGCGACCGGCGCTACATCGCCGATGCGCGCTCGGGCCAGCCAGTAACCACCGGCCCCGCCCAGGGCAATCGAACAACCGACTATGACCGCCACTTTCCAGATCGGCGAACTCATTGCGCAGACTCCCCATAGGCAAAATACAAGCGGGCATTGATCAGGGCCCGCTGTTCCTCGACATCGATCTGTTTGAGGCGGGCTTCGATCAGCTCGCGGCGGGCGGCGACCACCGCCGCCAGGTCGCCCTTGCCGGCGCGGTAGCTGGCCAGGCTCAGGGCGACCTTTTCCTGGGCCAGGGGCACCAGGCTCTGCTGGTTGCGGCGCACCGCGCGATCGAGCCGCTGGAAGTCGGCCAGCTGCGTTTCCAGTTGCTGGGCATGCTCACGCGACAGGGCTTCGCGCTCGGCCTCCAGTTGGCTCAGCTCGGCCTGCCGGGCAGCAATCCTCGGGTTCTGCCGCGAGCCGGGAAACAGCGGCAAGTCCCAGGAGAACTGCACGCTGACCATGTCGCCGAACTCCCGGCCACGGCGCTGGTAATCCACCTCCCAGCTCCAGTCCGACTGCTTTTCCGCCTCGGCTTCGCGAACCCTGGCTTGCGCCTCGCGGGTCATGGGCGCGAACGCCGCCAGCTCGGGGTGGTGTTGCAACTGGTGCGAGTAGCCCGCGGTATCCACCGGCCATTGCGGCAGGCGCCCCACCGGCTGTTGATTGGCCGCCGCGCCAATCCAGCGCTTGAGGGCCGCCCGGGCCTGGGCCCGCTGGCTGACCAGTTCGTCCTCGCGCTCGGCCAATTGCGCCGCTTCCTGCTTGGGGGCCACGGCGTCCGCCGGCAGTGCCCGGCCACCAGCGATCTGCACCCGGACGCTGGCGCCGAGCAAGCGGTTCTCCTGGTAGAAGTCCTGGAACAACGCTTCCTTGCGCGCCACCGAATAGCTGCCGATCCAGGCCAGGGCCGTGGCCTGGCGCACGTTCAGCCGCTCGACCCGGCGCTCGGCGGCGGCACGCTCCACCGCCCCGGCGGCCACCTCGATGCGGGCCTTGCGCTTGTCGCTGTTGGGCATGTCCTGGCGGATCCCGACCATCTGCATGGTCATGGAGTCCTGGTCGAGGCTCCCGCGGTCCGGACCGCCGATGGGGAAGTTCTGCACTCCCAGCAACAGCTTGGGATCGGGCAACTCGCCAGCGGGAATGGCCGCGCTGCTGGCGGCCTGGATTTTCGCGTCTTGGGCGCTCAGGGACGGCGCGTTGTTCTCGGCCAGCCGCAACGCTTCATCGAGCGTCAAGCCACTGGCGAGACTCGGCAACGCCAGCACGCTCGCCGCCAGGCCGGCCACCAGGGGCCAGCCGGTGCCATAGCACTTGGGGTTCATGTGGATGATTCCTGTGATGATCCGCCGCGCGCCCGAAAGACCGGCACGCAGCCATGCCACCCCGCTCAAGCGGGATGGGGTTCAGAGCGGTACAGGAATCAGGCGCAGGGCGGTCGCCATACCCCGGAAGGGGTTTGCGCGGGCAGGAAATCGCTGGAGAAGGATGCAACCACAGGGCTGAACAAGGTCACGGCGGGCTTGACGAGCGAAACCTGCAGCAGGCCGCCGGTCTTGCATTCCTGGCCCGGCTTGCAGGGTTTGCCGTGCTCGACCGGGCTTTTCATGTCGTTGCAGCAGTCCATGCCCATGTCGTCCATCGCCGCCATGCCCATGGTCTGCATCGGGCAGGGTTCGGTCGGCGCCTGGACGCCCGCCATCCCGCTCAAGGGAAGCGCCAGGCTGATCAGGAAGACAAGACAAAACCGCAGGTAGCGTTTCATGGGCTGGAGTCTAGTGCTGGAAAACGACGCCTACAATCGGGCCGATAACATAAACAGGCCGGCGCGAAACCGGCTCCGCGCGATATCAACGCAGCGGGATTAAGCCAGGATTATCGGGTGGGAAAATACCGGGCCACCACGGCCATGGGCCACGAGGATGGCATCGACGCCTCAGACTACAGGCCCCCCGCAAGCAAAATCCGCGGGTTCGAAGCGTTCGCTGGTGTCCATGCGGATATTGCGCAGGCCCAGGGTTTCCAGGTGCGACGCATAGAGCGGCTCGGAAAAATAGCTGATCAGGATCGAGCGGCGACGTGCGCCGATCAGGTTGCGGCTGCCCCCATGCACCAGATCCACATCGAACACCAGGATGTCCCCGGCGCAGCCTGCAAGCTGCACCGACCGGGACTCGTCGCTGAAATCGAAAGGCGGCTCGCCCGGTCCGGGGCGGTGGCTGCCGGGGACGATCCGGGTCGCGCCGTTCTCGGGGCCGTAGTCGTCGAAAAAAGCCAGGGCGTTGGCGATGTCCCCTGGCCGCTGGGCCGACAGGTCCCGGTGCAACTGCTGCAGACCGCCACCGGCCAGGGGTTCACGCCCCTCCACCTGGGACAGGAAAAAACGCTCGCCGATCAATTCCCCCACCGCCGCCAACACCTGCGGCAGACGACACACCGCCTGCACCCTCGCATCGGCGTCCAACAGCGAATGGCGCCAGTCCACGCCCCGCGGCACCGGCCATTGCTCCGACGGCTTCACGCCCGCATCGAACACGGCACGCAGCTCGTCCAGCCACTCGGCCGGGATCGCTCGACGCAGTAGTACATAACCCTCTCGATGGAGTTGCTCGTGATCGATCATGGTGGCCTCGACTTCCATGTGCTCAAGCAAAAGTAGACGAAAAAATCGGTCTCAGTCCCTGCAATGGAACGGCCTGGGTCTTTCAGGATCAGTCGCAGGCCAGCCAAGGCTGTCCTTTATGAAAGGCAGCTACCGAAACGAGATGTGCCACATCCACGAAGGCACCGTGCGCCTGACCGATGCGGACGGCGTGGCGAAGACCTTCGGGCCGGGAACCTGGGGAAACATCACGCCTGCGCCTCGCCTGGGACCACCAGCAGCCCGTACGTCAACGCAAGTTCCAAGGTCGGTTACAAGGGGTATAACTATCAGAAAAAAAGATGGGTCACCCAGAACAGGCCCTCCAAAGGCAGTGCCCGGACCAGGCGCCCCAGGCCTGATCGGTGCCCACGGCGCGGAGCGATGTGATGAGTTCCAGAGCATGGCGATGGGCTCGCAAGAGCCTTCTTGGCTGCATAGAACTGACCTTGCTGGTCGCTCCACTGTGCGCCAGCGCCATGTTCAAGTGCCAAGCCAGGGACGGAACCATCAGCTACACCAGCCAAGCCATCGCCAGCGCCCGCTGCACCCGCCTGAATGGTCTGGCGGGCACCGGTGTCGGCATCAAGCCAATGGCCCAGCCACTGCTTGTGCGGGGCGACAACCCAGGCGCGGTGCGGATTCGGGTATTCACCTTCATCCACAAGGGCATTCGTCGATATGTGAGCCGGCGCCCCGAGGGGATCTCCGCACGGGTCGATGTCCTTGACCTCTATTACATCAAGGGCTGCTATCTGTGCATGGCGCCGAAGGATTTCAAGGTCGCCTCACTGCGCCTGGACACCCACTCCTATCGGCGAGAGATCGAAGCCGCTTCGGGTCATTATGGTGTCGACAGAGCGCTGGTCCGCGCGGTGATACATGCCGAATCGGCGTTTCGCCCCAACGCCATTTCCGAAGCCGGCGCCCAAGGGCTGATGCAGTTGATGCCCGCCACCGCCGAACGCTTCGCCGTGGACGATCCGTTCGACGCACGACAGAACATTCGTGGCGGCGTGCGCTACCTGGCCTGGCTGCTCAAGCGCTTCAATGGCAACCAGGTGCTGGCGTTGGCAGGTTACAACGCCGGCGAAGCGTCCGTGGATGAGTACAACGGGGTGCCTCCCTACGCCGAGACGCAATCCTACGTCACCCTCGTGCAGTCCTTGACCGAACGCTATCGCAATCAACGCTAGTCCCCTAGGGCGCATGACCCGGACCAAGTCATACGCCGGGCGGGGAGCGGCTCAACCCAACCTCCACGCTAATCGGTAGCTATCGACCCACAGCGGCCGGTGGCGATAGGCAGAAAACGCCCCATAGCTGCCATCCTGCCCATACTGCGGCAGGCGGCATAAGGGGGGGCGAGCTTGTACCCTGGTAACTTGGAGGCTGCCAGGGTAGAAGCAACATCAAAATGCCATTATCGGCTGTTGGCTGTTATGCTCGGCTCCCTGACCAACTCTGCTCATGGAGAGCTCATGTTTTTGCGCCATCCTCTCTCGTCGATCCTCTTCTCGGCCTTGCTGGTTGCAGGCTGCGCGAACCAACCTGTTTCCGTGAAACCAGCGGAACCCATCCATATGGAGCCCCTGGGCCAGAGTCTGCCTCAGACGAGTGCACGTACTGTGTTGATTGACCAGATTATCAACAAGGACCCTGTCGTCATCTCGTCGCTCAAGCCCGTACTCAACACCAGTACCGACAACGATGAGCGTATTGCCGCGCTGCGAAAGAAAGACGGTGGCGCGTTGCCAGACAGTTACTGGACGCTCTACAAGCAAAACTTAGAAGCGCTTCAGTACGATCTCAATCACCAGCATGATGCCGCACGTGCCCAGTACATCGAAACCTACCGCGACGAGTTGAGCCGAGTCGACGACGGCACACTTCAAGCCATGGCCACGTCAGCAAAAGCCCTGGATGAAAAGAACCGGCGCCAATGGAGTGCACGCATGAGCGATAGAGCCGCGCGCTACATGGTCACCAGCGAGCAGTCGCTGAACGCCGCCACTGATGCCCATCTCAACCGTATGGCGTTGATGGATCGTCAATACAACGTGTGCTCACTTAACCCCGAATGCTGGGATGCACCGGTTAAAAAGTGATTCGATTGGGTCCTTTCGCCGAAAGCTGTCGATCAGTACGGGCAGCTTTCGACTGTAGATTCAACCCAAAGCGCTCATCCCAGCGAAGTCACCAGACTGGTTTCGATACCCACTGAATAGTCCCTGCTTTTGTACACACATCGGATTGGTGTTTTTTAGTCAACAGCGGTTACTGAACTGACCGTCCCCTTTTTGCCGGAAGCCGCCATTCGACATCCCCCAACACCGGCTGTTTAAATGAACGCCCTCCGTTCCAAGGTGCGCCCTCAAATGACTGACACCTTCCAAGGCAGCTGCCTCTGCGGCGCCGTCCAATACCGGATCACGTCGCGCCCCAAGGCGCTTTCCCACTGCCATTGCAGCCAGTGCCGCAAGAGCCATGGGGCGGCCTTCGCCAGCTATGGCAGTGTGTTGCGCAGCGACCTGCATATCGATCAGGGCGCCGATAGCCTCAAGTCCTATCCGTCCTCCGAGTCAGTGCTGCGCCAGTTTTGCGGCCAGTGCGGTTCATCGCTGTTCTGGTCAAGGAACCAAGGTGAACACGCCGACTGGATCTCGATCGCCCTGGGCACCCTGGATACGCCATTCACCGCGGAAAAGCAGAAGCACATTCAGGTGGCGTCCAAGGCCTCGTGGTACGAGATCGAGGATCAGTGGCCGCAACACCCATAAGCACAAATGCGGCGCAAGGTGAGTCGATCATCCAGGCGCCCTCCCCTCGACAAGACGACAGCATGGAGGCTGATATGGGCAATAGCGCAGGCAAACGAGTCGTGGTGGTGGGCGCCGGCATCGTGGGCGCATCCCTGGCGTATCACCTGGCCGGCAAAGGCGCGCAGGTCATTCTGGTCGAGGCCGAAGGCGTAGCATCCGGGGTGACGGGACGCTCATTCGCCTGGATCAACACCACCCACAGCGGGCCCGATCCCGTCGCGGCATTGCGCGGTGCGGCGATCCAGGAGTACCGCCGGCTCGAGACCGAGCTGCCTGAGCTGAAGGTACGCTGGACAGGCGCCTTGTCTTACGGCACGAACCCGGATGAGTTGCCTGCCTCCAACCACTCACCTTCGACAAGCCAGGTGTCACGTGCGCAGATTCTCGAGCTTGAGCCCAACCTCAAGCATCCTCCGCAGCAGGCCTTGTTCGCAGCCGAAGAAGGCGCGCTGGACGCCGTGCAAGCAGCCCATGCCTTGATCGCCGGCGCCGAGGCTCATGGCGCGAGGGTACTCACCCAGACCCGGGTGCTCGGTTTTACCACCCAAGGGGCCCAGGTCACGGGCATCGAAACCGCAAAGGGCCCTATCGAAGCCGACCTTGTGGTGCTGGCGGCCGGGACGGGTATCAGCCAGCTGACGGAGACGCTGAACCTGCCCCTTCCCATAGCGGCCTCTCCCTCGATATTCATCCGCTACCAGGCCCAGCCCGATCTTGTGCGCACCTTGATCTCCAACCCTGAAATGGAAGTGCGGCAAGGCGCGGGCGGTCAGTTGCTGGCGGCGGAGGACTACCTGGATGACACCCTGGAAAACCAACCGGCGGCGATAGCCCTGCGCACCGCCCGAGCCATCCAGGACGAACTGCACGGGGTCACATCCATCGTTCCGGAACTGGCGTGCGTCGGGCTCAGGCCCATGCCGGTCGATGGCCGCCCCATCGTCGGTTACCTGCCCGGTATCGCCGGCGTATATGTTTGTGTGATGCACCCCGGTGTCACGCTGGCGGCTATCGTGGGCCGCCTTGCCAGCGAAGAGATCGTCGACGACGAGGTCGCTTCGGTACTTGCCCCCTGTCGGCCCGAACGCTTCTTCCGGGCGTAGGGGGATGGCGTGCAGCGCCGAAAGCGGGCTGTACGCAGGGACGGAAGCCCAAGCGGCCGTGACCGCAGAAATGGATATGTACCTCATCAAACCTGCCGGGCCCAAACAGGTGCCATCGCGGGCAAGCCTCGCTCCTACAAGATCCTCTCCTGCCGGAGCCACGCAGCTCGCAATGGCACCGACAAGACTCAGAACGACAACGGGTAACTGACGATCGACCGTGTCTGACCGAAGTCACTGTTGAAACTGCGCCGGTTGGTGGCGTTGTTCAGCCGCACACCGAGGTTCTTCAAGCGACATTATTGTTCACCGCCTTGCATGGGCGCAGCCGGTCCTCGACGGGCCGCTTGCGGCCCGCCTCCGGTCGACTGCGAAAAGGCCCGGGGCTTTTTTGGAGGGCGCCGGGCGACCCACCTCAGCTCAACGCATCAGAAGGGATAGCGACGCGCCGAGTGCTGCACGCTGATCCAGTGGTCGCGGGTGAATTCATCGATCGCCCAGTCGCCGTTGAAGCGCCCGAGCCCCGAGTTCTTTTCCCCGCCGAAGGGCGCGTTGGCCTCGTCGTTCACCGGAATGTCGTTGATATGGGTCATGCCGGCGCGGATCTGCCGGGCGAAGTTCACCCCGCGCTCCAGGCTACCGGTGAACACCGCGCTGGACAGGCCGAACTCGCTGGCGTTGGCCAGCTCCAGGGCATGGGCTTCGTCCCGCGCGCGCAGCAGCCCCACCAGCGGGCCGAAGATCTCGTTGCGCGCCAGGTCCATGTCGGCCTGCACCTCGCCATAGACATGGGGCGCCAGCAGATTGCCCTGCCCTGCGCCCTCGTACAGCGGCTCGGCGCCTTCGCGGCGGGCCAGCTCGATCTTCTCCCGCAGCCCCTGTAGCTGCCGCTCGTTGATCACCGGGCCGATGGCCGTCTCGACCAGTTGCGGATCACCGACCCGGAGCCCCTTGACCCGCTCGACGAAGCGCCGGGCAAAGGCGTCGTACAGACGGTCGTCGACGATGATGCGGTTGATCGCCATGCAGATCTGCCCCTGGTGCAGGAACTTGCCGAACACCGCCGCATTCACCGCCTGTTCCAGGTTGGCGTCCTCCAGGACCACGAAAGGACTGTTGCCGCCCAGTTCCAGGGCCACATGCTTGAGGTGCGCGCCGCCGCTGGCGATGCGGCCGATGCCGCGCCCCACCGGCGTGGAGCCGGTGAAGGTGATCAACGACGGTATCGGGTGCTCGACAAAGGCATCGCCGATCTCGCTGCCCGCCCCCACCACCACACTGAACACGCCCAGCGGCAGGCCGGCCTCCTCGAAGATCCGCGCCAGCAGCAAGCCGCCGCAGACCGGGGTGTCGCTGGCCGGCTTGACCACCACTGCGTTGCCCAGGGCCAGCGCCGGGGCGATGGAGCGCTGGGTCAGGTGCAGGGGAAAGTTCCACGGGCTGATGACCCCGACCACCCCCAGGGCGCTGCGGTAGACCCGGCTTTCCTTGCCCGGCACATCGGACTCGACGATACGCCCGTGGACCCGCGCCGGAAACGATGCCGACTCCAGGGCGATGGCCCGCGCCGCGCCCCACTCCAGCTGCGCCTTGAGCCGCGTGCTGCCGGACTCGCGAATCAGCCAGTCGACGATTTCCTCGCGGCGCTGGTCGAAGATCGCCACCACCCGATGCAACACCTCGGCCCGCGCCGACGGCCCGAGCGCCGCCCATTGCGGCTGCGCCTCGGCGGCCTTGGCGTAGGCGGCGTCCAGGTCCGCACGGTTGGCCTGGGCCACCTCCAGCAGTTGCGCGCCGTCGAACGGGTTGGTCACCGTCAGGGATCGGCCGGCGGCGCCGGCGCGCCATTCCCCAGCGATGGGTTGCAGGTGCAAATCGGTGTAGACCGGTGGGGTATCACTCATGACAAAACTCCTCGATGACAGGGTTCATACGCAAGATAGGCCCACGACGCCGGGCCCCGAAGCCAATGTGTGTGTGTCTATTCGCTACCGCCGCCGGCCGCCCTTGCCTCGACCAGGCGCAGCAGCCTTAGCAAGGTTTCGGTGTGCGGCACGGCAATACCGGCCCGGCGCGCCCGGGCCACGACCTCGCCGTTGATCGCGCCGATTTCCGTGGGTCGGCCGGCCAACACGTCTTGCAACATAGACGGCTGGTGCGTCCGGTGATGGGCGATGGCATAGGCCACGCTGTCCAGGCTGCGTTGCGCGTGGGCGGCCACCCCCGCCGCCTGCGCGACGGCCACCACCTCGAGCACAATGGCGCGGGCCAGCGCCGGGCCTTCCGGCGCCGCGTCCAGTTGCCCCACCGTACAGCCGGTAACGGCGCACAGGCTGTTCAAGGCCGCGTTGAACGCCACCTTTTCCCAGATGGCGGTCCAGACGTCCCGATCCAGCGCACAGCGCAACCCCGCCGCCTCCAGCACGGCCACCACTTCGGCAGCGGTCGGACGTTCGCTGCCATCCAGCGCCAGCGTCCGGACTACACCCAGGCCGTGGGAGCGCACGTGCGCCGGTCCCGCCATATCGGCGGGCCAGGTGGTCATGCCGATCATCACCTGCTCCGACGCAACGTGGCGGCACAGGGCTTCGGCATTGCCCAGACCGTTCTGCAGGGTC
The DNA here is from genome assembly GCF_050280705.1 of Pseudomonas sp. NPDC089530. Classification (NCBI taxonomy): domain Bacteria; kingdom Pseudomonadati; phylum Pseudomonadota; class Gammaproteobacteria; order Pseudomonadales; family Pseudomonadaceae; genus Pseudomonas; species Pseudomonas sp. NPDC089530. The sequence goes on from NZ_JBNNVU010000001.1 coordinate 194,770, forward strand.
AGCACCGTCGTGTGCTCGGCGATATGCCCGGCGATCCCCCGCAGGGCGACGTCGGTGTGCTGACTCTTGGTAAACACCAGCAGCAGGTCGGGATGCCCCTGGGCCTGCTCCGGGCGGCAGGCGTTCAAGCCGCCGACGCGCCGGTCGCGGCTGTCGGTCTCCAGGCGCAGCCCCTGGCGGCGGATCGCCTCCAGGTGCGTGTCGTTGATATCCAGCAGCGTGACGTTCTGCCCGCTTTCCGCCAGCAGCCCGCCGAACAGCGAGCCCATGGCGCCCGCTCCCAGAATCGTGATGTTCATCGAAGCTCCTTATGAGTGGTGAGGGGTCAGGGCTTGTCCGTCGCGCGGCGTGGAATGTGCCGCCGCACCAGCACCAGGGCGATCAGCGCCAGGACCATGACCGAGCCCAGCAGCGTCAGGTAGCCCTGGGCGCCGCCCTGGGTGATGACCGTGGCGCCGGCGAACGCGCTGAGGATCGCCCCCAGGCGGCCGAACGCCAGGGCCGACGCGGTTCCCGTGGCGCGCACGCCGGTGGGATAGATAAAGGCGCACAGCGCATACAGGGTCGACTGCACGGCGTTGACGAACAGGCCGTGCACGCCGAAGCCGAAGATCAGCAGGCCGGTGCTGCGGTCGACGTCCACGGCCTGCAGGGCGAAAGCGCTGGCCGCGCCGCCCGCGCAACAGATCAGCAGCGGCCAGAACGATCCCCAGCGGGTCATGGCCACTGCGCAGAGCAAGGCGCCGATCACCCCGCCGAGGTTGTAGGCCGTCAGGCCGGAGCCGGCGACCGTCAGCGGCAAACCTTCGGCCAGGAGCATGGTCGGCAGCCAGCTGAAGGCGCTGTAGACAGCGGTCAGGCACATGAAGAACGCCACCCAGACGGCCAGGGTGTCGCGCCCGTAACCGGGGGCGAACAAGGCACGAAAAACGCCCTGCTGCTCGCGCTTCTGCTCCAGCGCATCGGTGTAGTGCACACCTTCAGGCATGGGCCGCCCCATGCGCCCCAGCAGCAGGCTCAACTCGCCCCAGCGCTGCGATCGGCGCGCGAGAAAGCGCGGCGACTCCGGCAACGCAGCCAACAGCAGCAGGCCGAGGACGATGGGCAGGCTGCCGCCGACGAAGAACAGCGTGCGCCAGCCGTACAGCGGCAGTACATGGGAGGCGAACAACCCTGCCAGCATCCCGCCCAGGGGCACGCAGACGATGGTCGCCGTCACCGCCAGGGTGCGGCGGCGCGCCGGAGTGAATTCGGCGGTCATGGTGGTGGCGCTGGGCAGCGCGCCGCCGATCCCCAGCCCGGCGACGAAACGCAGCGCCGCCACGGTCAACGCGTCCGGCGCCAGGCCGATGGCGCAGGTGGCCGTACCGAACACCAGCACGCTGGCGATCAGCGCCAGGCGCCGCCCGAAACGGTCGGCGAACAGCCCGGCGCAGGCGCTGCCGATGCCCATGCCGATCAGCCCCGCTGCCACCGCCGGGGCGAAGGCTTCGCGGGTGATGCCCCATTCCTTGATCATCAGCGGTATCGCGAAACCGATGAGCTGCCCGTCGAAACCGTCCAGCACGATGGACAGCGCCGCCAGCAGCACCACGATCTTCTGCATCGCGGTATAGGGGCCTTCGTCCAGCAAGCTGCCGATATCGGCATGACCGGATCCTGGGCTCGATTGCCGGGGTGCGGCGTCCATCGTTTCGGTGACCGAAGTCGTGTTCATAACCACCTCTTCTTATTCTTGTTAGGGGGGGGCGCTAGGTGCGCTGGGCAACGCCGGACCCACGGCCCGGCGCCTGGACACTCAGGGTTCGATGGTTAGCGTCGGCACCTCGATCAAGACCGGGCGATTGCCCGCCAGGGCTGCGCTGAAGGCCGCGGCGAACTCGGCGCCGGTGGCGGCATGCAGCGCATGCACGCCGTAACCCTGGGCGATGGCGCAGAAGTCCAGGCCCGGCACGTCCAGCCCCGGGGCGTCGCTGACTTGCAGCACGTCGGCGAACCAGCGCAGGGCGCCGTAGGTGCCGTTCTTGAGGATGATGAACACCACCGGGATGCCGTACTGCGCAGCGGTCCAGAGGGCGGTGATGCCGTAGTTGGCCGAGCCGTCGCCGATGATCGCCACCACCTGCCGCTGCGGCGTCGCCAGTTGCACGCCGACCGCGGCCGGCAAGCCGAAACCGAGGCCGCCGGCGGCCGGGAAGAAGTAGCTGCCGGGTTCGCGCATCTCCACCCGTTGCCAGAACGCGCCCACGGTGGAGGTGGACTCCTTGACGTAGATCGCGTCCTTCGGCGCCAGTTGGTCGATCAGGTCGAACACGGTTTCCGGGCGCAGCAGGCCGCCCTCCTCGCGCACCGGCGCCGGCCGCGGCAAGGCGCTCGGCAACGGCCGCGCGCTCGGTTGCACGGCGCCGACCAGAGCCTCGAGGGTCTGGGCGATATCGCCCACCAGCGCGTCGCCCATGGGCGCCCGCGCCGCCTCGCCGGGGTCGCAGGTCAGGTGCACCAGTTGGCAGTCGGGCGGAAGGTAATCGCCCGGGGCGTATTGGTGGTAGCGGAACACCGGGGCGCCGACCACCAGGATCAGGTCGTGGTCGGCCAGGCAGCGGCTGATCCCGGCGATGGCCGCCGGCAGCACGCCACGGAAACACGGATGACGGGTGGGGAACGGAGAGCGCGACGCCGAAGGCGCGACCCAGGCCGGCATGCGCAGTTTTTCCGCCAGTTGCACTGCCAGACCGTTGCTGCCACTGCCGTCGACATCCGGGCCGAGCACCAGCACCGGATTGCGCGCCGCCGACAGACGTGCTGCCAACCCTTGCAACTGCGCCGCCGAAGGCAAGCCGGCGACGGCCACCTGGCGCCGCGCCAGATGCTCGACCCCGGCCGGCGCCGCGCAGGCCCAATCGTCATAGGGAATAGACACATACACCGGCCCGCGCGGCGCCAGGTTGGCCAGATGAATCGCCTGGCTCAGGGTGCGCGGCACGTCCTGGGCCGAGGCCGGTTCGTGGCTCCACTTCACCAGTGGCTTGGGCAGTTGCGCCGCGTCGACGTTGGCCAGCATCGCTTCCACGCCGATCATCGAACGCACCTGTTGGCCGGCGGTGATCACCAACGGACTGTGGGAATACCAGGCATTGGTCAGCGCGCCCATGCCGTTGCCAGTACCGGCGGCGGCATGCAGGTTGACGAAAGTCGGTTTACCGCTGGCCAGCGCGTAACCGTCGGCCATGCTCACCACGGCGCCTTCATGCAAGCCGAGGATGTACTGGAAGTCCTCGGGAAAGCCCTTGAGAAAAGGCAGCTCGTTGGAGCCCGGGTTGCCGAAGACGGTGGTCAGGCCTTGCTCGCGAAGGATCTCGTAGGTCGCGCTGTGAACGGTTTTCATAAGAACCCTTGTCGGTGGATTTCGGGTTACTCTTGCAGCCGCCAAGAAATTGATCAAATCGATACTATCTCTATCAAAAATAAACCAGATCTATATCCAAGGGACGGCATGAGCCACATCGACCTGAACCTGATCCGCACCTTCGTCACCCTCTACGAAGCCCGCAGCGTGACCCTGGCCGCCGAGCGCCTGTTCGTCACCCAGCCGTCGGTCAGCTACGGCCTGGCGCGCTTGCGCGAGCTGTTCGACGACGCGCTGTTCAGCCGCACCCGCGATGGCATCCAGCCGACCTTTGTCGCCGAGCAGCTGTACCCCGCCCTGCGCGAATCCCTGAGCCGTATCGAAAGCGCGGTACAGGGCAGCCGCCAGTTCGACCCGGCGAGCACCGAGCGGCGCTTTCGCATCGCGCTGTCCGATCTGGGCGAAATGGGCTTTCTGCCGCTGATCCTGGCGCGCCTGAACCAGGAGGCGCCCCAGGCCGAAGTCGAGGTCCTGCCGCTGCAGGTGGACCAGGTCGGCGAGTGGCTCGCCAGCGGCAAGATCGATGCCGCGATCTGCCGCCATCCGGTGCCCGGCACCCGCAGCCAGGCACTGCTGCACGAACGTTATGTGTGCCTGCTCAGCGCCGGCCACCCGCGCATCGGCCGGCAGTTGAGCCTCGAACAGTTCCTCGCCGAACGCCACATCGCGGTGACCCGCACCACCGGCCACGGCAATGTCGAAGACGCGCTCGACAGCATGAATCTGAAGCGCCGCATCAGCTTGCATGTGCCGCACTTCTCGGTGCTGCCGAAAATCATTCCCGGCACCGACCTGCTGGCGGTGTTGCCGGCACAGATTGCCCGGCTGTTCATGCACGAGGGCGGCCTGAAGATGCTCGAGTTGCCGTTCCCGGTGGCCGAGTTCGCCGTGTCCCTGAACTGGCACCCCAACAGCGACAGCTCCGCCGCCCTGCGCTGGTTCTGCGGCACGGTCGCCGACGCGATCATCAGCGGTCAGGGCTAGCGCCTCTCATTCTTTGACGCCGTTGGCTCAAGCCCCTGCCTCACAACCTGTAACACACTCGGCTGGCCCCGCCAGCCGGTTACATGAGATGGTCCCCTGTTGATTGTTTTGGAGGCATGTCATGACTACATTTCAATTCATCGCAGGCATGGTCGTTTGTCTGGCAGGACTGGGCGTGAGGGCCTACCTGGCCGTGCAGCATCCCGGGGAAGAAAAGGCATGGCGTTCGACAACTGCCCGCAAGTCCGCCAAATAAGCCTTTCCCCCTTAGCTTGAATAGCGCCGACGACCTCCCCGTCAGACTCACCACGCAGCAGTGGAGGCGAACAGAAAATGCCCGTATCTCGCGATACGGGCATTTTTTCAGCTCGAGCAATTCCCCCCCCAATGCGCAATGCCAGATGGCCTGTGTCGTTCATCGGGATAACGGGATTGCGCCCTTGGCTTTTTGCCGGGGTTCTATACTCAGTTCCGAAAGAGACGCGCTTTCGCACCGCGCGCCTCATGAGCGCAGTTCCGCCGTGAACATGAAGTCGCCAGCGGCAAAGGATTGCGATGGGCGTGGCGCCACAGCCGCCACCCTGGCCTGATGCCGCAAAGGAGAATGCATTCATGAACACGGTTCGACAGGACGTGGCAACACTCGGCTCCGGATGGAACAACAAGGTCTTGCTCAACTATGCGCTGGCCATGCGCGAGCTGGACAAGCTGCCGATCACCGACCACAACAGCTGGAAATTCCTCGGCGCCATGCACGGCTTCGATCGCCAGTTGTGGGTCGAAAGCAATGTCCTGGATGACAGCGATCCGGTGCCCAAGGACCTGACCAACTTCACCTACGGCAGCCAGTGCCAGCACGGCAGCTGGTACTTCCTGTCCTGGCATCGCGGTTACCTGTTCGCCTTCGAGGCGATAGTCGCGGCCAAGGTCAAGCAACTGACGGGTGACGACTGGGCGCTTCCGTACTGGAACTACCTCAACAACAAGAACCCGGAGGCGCGGCGAGCCCCGGAGGCGTTCCTGTTGGACACTCTGCCGGACGGCAGCCCCAACCCGCTGAAGAAATACCCGCGCCGGCAGGGCTTCAGCACGCTGCGGCCGACCTCGCTCGATGCGTTCAGCCTGGCGGCGATGGCGGAGAACGACTTCCAGGTCGGCAACGACGGCAGCATCGGCTTCGGCGGCGGGGTCACCGGGAATTTCGCCCAGTTCGCCCGCTGGACCGGCGACCTGGAGAACAACCCGCACAACACCGTCCATCGCCTTGTCGGCGGCGGCGAAGGCTTCATGGCCGACCCGTACCTCGCCGCCCTGGACCCGATCTTCTGGTTGCACCACTGCAACGTCGACCGGCTCTGGGAAGCCTGGATGAACACCGCGGGCAAGACCATGGTCCGCGATCCGCGCTGGCTCGACGGCCCGGCCGACCGTCGCTTCATCATGCCGGTGCCCGGTGGCGCCGCGGGCATGAGGTTCTCCGGCCGCGATACGTTGAAGGGTGGCAAGTTGCACCCGCGCTATGCGGACTTGAGCATCGGCACGGGGGTCAAACCAGGAGTCGAGACCGTGACCAGGGTCAGTATGGGTGCGCCGGAACAACAGAACATCGAGCCGATCGGTGCCAATAGCGCCGTGGTCAAGGTCGGCAGCGGCCCGGTGCGCACCCGGGTCGACCTCGACCCCCAGGCCACCAACACCGGCATCGCCGCGATGGGCGCGACGGCCCCGGGCACGCCTGTGACCCGGCTCTACCTGGCGCTGGAATCGGTGCGCGGCTCCGCGCCCTCTCCGCAGTTGGAGGTGTACGTCAACCTGCCGGAAGGCGTCGACCCCTACCTGCATCCCGAATGCCATGCCGGCAGCCTGACGCTGTTCGGGCTGAACGTCGCCTCGCGCGCGGACGGCGGCCATGGCGGCAACGGCCTGGGCTATACGATCGACATCACCGACCTGGCCCAGCGGCTGACGAATGCGGGGGATTTCGATCCGAACCACCTGCGGGTGACCCTGGTCCCGGGCGAGCAGATCACGGCGCAGAAACCGGTGACGGTGGAACGGATCAGCGTGCTCAAGCGCAGCGGCATCGTCAGCTGAGTCCCGTTCCATGCCATCGGGATCGATCCTGCGCAGCTTTACCCAGGCACCCTGGCCGTTGCTGTTCGCCACGGCCGGGCTGGGGCTCGCGCTCAGCCTTTACCACGGCGGGCACACCGCCCTTCCCGCTTTCTGCAGCGTGGCCGACGGGCTGTCGGCGGTCACCCGCTGGCCCACCGCGCTGGCCGCGGAATGGGCGCTGAACCCACCGCAGCATGGGCTGGCGAACTGGGCGCTGATGCTGCTGGCGATGATGCCGCCGCTGCTGGCGATGCCGCTCATGCATGTCTGGCACTCCAGCCGGCCCCGTCGGCGCCTGCGAGCAGCGCTCGGCTTCCTGTTGGGTTACACCGCCCTGTGGCTGGCCGCCGGACCGCTGCTGAGTAGCTTCGCCTTGCTGCTGCAACTGAGCTTCGGCGAAGCGGCCCTGGCGAGCGCGCTGCTGATGGCGATCCTGTGGAGCGCCAGCCCGTGGCAGCGAGCGGCGCTCAACCGTGGCCACCGGATGCGCCGGATCGGCCTGTTCGGCTGGGCCGCCGACCGCGATTGCCTGTGCTTCGGCGCAACCCACGGGGTCTACTGTATCGCCTCGTGCTGGGCCTGGATGCTGGTGCCACTGCTGGGCGGGGCCTGGCACCTGCCGCTCATGCTGCTGGCCGGCGCCATCCTGCTGGTGGAGCGCCTGGCCCCGAGCGACCGGCCGAGCTGGCGCTGGCCGGTGCTGCTGCCGCGCCTCGATCTGTGGTGGCTGGCTGCGCGCAAGGCGGCGCGCGCCCATGACTAGGCGCGCCTGCCTGGCTATCGGCGTCAGCACCCTGACGCCGCTGCAAAACCAGACGCTGCGTTTTGCCTACCTCGATGGCGCCGTGCTTGCCGCGCGCTCGATCGGCGACTGGGCGCTACGCACGGGCTTCGGCGCCGACAACGTCCGGATTGTCGACGACGGCCCCATCGACGGCGCGGGCAACCCGGTCACCCGGGAGCGGGTGCAGCAGGCGGTGGACGAGCTGTTCCCCAGCGGCGCCGAGGTGGTCGAACAATTGCTCCTGGCGTTTTGCGGCCACGGCCTGACCGACGCGAACATCGGCTCGATCTCCTGGCTGTTCAGCGACTCGCTGCGCCAGAAGTACCGCGTGCTGGCCGACTCGTTCTACACCGAGCTGCTCCTGCACGGCGTCCAGCGCATCACCCTGATTACCGATGCCTGCCGCGAGGCGCCGAAGAATCTCGACCTGACCCGGCTCGATGCCGTGCGCGGCATCGTCGTGCAGGGCACCCAGGTGGAAAACCCGAAATTCGATCGCCTGGCCGCCTGCCAGGACGGCCAGTTGGGTTACATGGTCTCCGACTCGATGTCCGGCGCTCCGGGCAAATGCGTGTTTTCCGGGGTGATCGCCGATGCCCTCTGGGGCACCGAGCCGAGCGCCATCAGCAATGGCCTGATCACCACGGCGACGCTGGGCGTCTGTGTGCGCTCGCGCACCACCGAACGCGCCAAGGAGTACCGCCTCAAGCTCAACCCGCAATGCCTGGTCGACCCGGAACCGGCCGTGCTCTACGACACCACCCAGCCCTTGCCGGGCCCCTCCGGCCTGCAGCCCTGGCCGCCCGCGGGCAATGCCGCGGTCATGGGCGCGACCGATGCCGCGGTGGATTCCGCCGAGCAGAATCTGCAACGGCTGCACACTGACGCGGACTTCCGCCAGCGCATGCTCGGCAGCGATTTCGGGCTCCAGCAGCACGACCTGGTGCTACCGGCCGACCAGCCCCTCACCATCCCCGCCACCAGCAAGGAACTGGTGCAGGACCTGGTGGTGCTGCGCCAGAAGCCGCTGCGTTTTCCGGAAAAGAAACAGATGGTCAAGGCACTGGTCCAGCAACTGGCGGCCGATGTCGCCGCCGATGTGCGCCAATCGGCGGCGGGCGAGGTTCGGCGCCGCCTGGAACAGATCCGCAGCCCTGGCTGGGCGAACCTGCTGGTCTGGGGCCAGCGGACCAGACTCCTGTCCCGGGACCCGGTCGAGCGGCTGGGCGCAACACCGGTGTTCGACGCCTTCCGCCTCAAGAGCGATCCGCAAGGCACGCCGGTCCTGGTGGAGTTGGCCGACGGCACCTGCACGCCGGTGGTGCCCTACGAGAACCTGTACAGCGCCGTGACGCCCAGCACCACTGGGGACATTTTCCAGGTCTACGGGATGCCCAACGCTCCCGAACGCTACCTGGGAGTACTCGGCGCCATCGACGATTTCGCCGCCGGGCGGCTCCAGGCGGCGAATATCGATCGGCTCGCCGCCGACCTGCGCCACGAAAAACACGCCGACCCCATGCTGGGCGCGATCTGCGCCTACCTGTACCGGGCGGTGGCCGACTACGACAGCATCCGGCGCATGGCTTATTTCTATGTTGCCCATCGCCAGCCGGTGCCCTTCGACATCGCCTTGCTCGGGGCGATGCCGGTGATCCGCGCGGCCAATGGCGCTCTGCAATTGCAGGTACCGGCGGTGAAAGCGCGCCGGCCCTGCCGGGGTGATTCCGCAGTGCCTGACTATGTCCGCCGCGCGACACCCGCCGTGCAGGCCTGGATCGGCGGACGCTGCCCCTGGCTGGGCCTGGGCTGGGACTATGTCAGCGACCCGCGGCCGGAATGGGCCGTGCTCGTCGAAGGGCTGGCCGAACACGCCCGGACGGTGCGCCGCAGTGGCTCCACGGCGCTGCCGAACAAGGTGGCGCGCAAACTGGCAAAAGCCTGGAATCTGCAACCGCGCTGATCGCCCCGGGGCTGCTCCACCTCGCCAACCTGGTAACCCGCGAAATTCCAGCGCAAGAGACCGAGTGCAGCCCCCCGGCCTGGCCAGCTAGTCTCTGCCCACGCCCTTTATCCAGGACTTTCCATGCCCGACCCGTTGCTCCAGGCCCGTACCTTCCTTGCCGGGCTCGACGCCGACTGGGCCCGCCATATCGAGGCGGTCGGCCCCTGTCTGCACCAGCCCAAGCCGACCCGCGAGCCCTATGAGGCGCTGGTACGGGCGATTGCCTATCAGCAGCTGCATGCCCGTGCCGGCGATGCAATTCTTGGGCGGTTCCTGGGGTTGTATGCCCAGGCGGCCTTCCCCGCCCCCGAGCAGATCCTCGCCACCGATGTCGAGCAGTTGCGCGCCTGCGGCTTTTCCGCCAGCAAGGTCGCCACGGTTCGCGGTATTGCCGAGGCGACCCTGAGTGGCGTGGTGCCCGGCTACGAAACGGCCCGGGCCATGGACGACGCAGCCCTGATCGAGCGTCTGAGCAGCCTGCGCGGCATCGGCCGCTGGACCGTGGAGATGTTGCTGATCTACAGCCTGGAACGCCTGGATATCCTGCCCGCCGACGACTTCGGCGTGCGTGAGGGCTACCGGCGCCTGAAAGGCCTGGAGCAACAGCCGACGCGCAAACAGATGGTCGAGATCGGCCAGGCCTTACGTCCCTATCGCACCGTAGCAGCCTGGTATCTGTGGCGGGTGCCAACCCGCTGACCCATGACCATGACCACGTCCCCGTAGCCGCTGCCGAGCCTTGGCGAGGCTGCGATCGGGGCGCAGCCCCGCAAACCCGACGACGCAGTAGGCCTGACTGTCGGCGGTGCTGCTCTGGCGACCGCTGCGCGGCCGATCGCAGCCTCGCCAAGGCTCGGCAGCGGCTACAGAGGGCGAGGAGAAGGCATGAGGGACCGATGAACGCCGATAAACGCTGGGTACTGCTCGATGCCCATGGAGAAAGCTTTTTCAGCGCACAGCCGGGAACCCTCGGCGGGCACCGTGGCAGCCGGATCTACGGCCGGCTGGACTGCCCGGCCGCCCTGCGGGCCATCGCCCGGGGCGGTTATGTGGGCCAGCGGGTGTTCTTTCTCGACGAAGCCAGCGCCCACGCCGCCGGTTATCGCCCCTGCGCCCGCTGCCTGCCCCTGGCCTATGCCGCCTGGCGCACATCCAGCCACCACCCGCCCCCGTAGGAGCGAGGCTTGCCCGCGATCAGATCCCGAGAGCGCCATCGCCCTTAAGGGTCTCATCGCCGGCAAGCCCGGCGCCGACAGAGGCCGGTGTCAGTTCATCCCCAGCCAGTTCGGCAGCGCCAGGGAAATGAACGGCACGTAGGTCACCAGGATCAGGAACGCCAGCAGGATCATCAGCCACGGCAACGCCGCGCGGATGGTCTGGCCCAGGCTCAGGCCGGTGACCGCCGAGGTGACGAACAGGTTCAGGCCCACCGGTGGGTGCACCAGGCCGATCTCCATATTGACCACCATGACGATCCCCAAGTGGATCGGGTCGATGCCCAACTGCATGGCGATCGGGAAGAAGATCGGCGCGAGGATCAGCACAATGGCCGAGGGCTCCATGAAGCTGCCCGCCACCAGCAGCACCACGTTGACCATCAACAGGAAGCCGATGGGCGACAGCCCGGCGTCCATGACGAAAGTGGTGATCTGCTGCGGGATCTGCTCGGTGGTCAGCACATGGGCGAACAGCATGGCGTTGGCGATGATGAACATCAGCATGATCGACAGCCGCCCGGACTCCAGCAGCACTTTCGGGCAGTCGCGCAGGCGCATGTCCTTGTAGACGAACAGCGCGACGAAGGCCGAATACACCGCCGCCACCGCCGCTGCTTCAGTCGGTGTGAACAGGCCGCTGTAGATGCCGCCGAGGATGATCACCAGCAACAGCAGGCCCCAGAAAGCCCGGCGCGCGGTGCTCAGCCATTCGCGGAACGACACCCGCGGTTGCGCCGGCAGCTTCTTGACCCGCGCGACGATGTAGATCACCACCATCAGGATCACCCCGAGCAACAGCCCGGGAACCACACCGGCCATGAACAGCTTGCCGACCGAGGTTTCCGTGGCCGCCGAGTACACCACCATGACGATCGACGGCGGGATCAGGATCCCCAGGGTCCCGGCGTTGCAGATGATCCCGGCGCCGAACTCCCGCGGGTAACCGGAACGCACCATGCCGGCCACGGCGATCGAGCCCACCGCCGCCACGGTCGCCGGCGACGAACCGGACAACGCAGCGAACAGCATGCACGCCAGCACCGCGGCAATCGCCAGGCCACCGCGAATATGCCCGACGCAGGCGTTGGCGAAATCGATCAGGCGCTGGGCCACGCCGCCGGTGGTCATGAACGCCCCGGACAGCAGGAAGAACGGGATCGCCAGCAAGGTGTAGGCCTCGGACGTCTCGAACAGCTTGATCGCCAGGGAACTCAGGGAGTCCGGGCTGAACAGCAGGATCGAGGTGGCGCCGGCCAGCCCCAGGGAGATGGCGATCGGTACGCCAAGGAACATGAACACGAACAGCATCAGAAACAGACAGAGAATGGCCATCAGTGCTGATCCTCGTGGTGGCTGGCAAGCTTGCTGGCCTCGGCCGCCTCATCGGCCAGGCCCAGGTTGATCTGACCGCGCATGAGGATGCGCCACATGATTTCCAGGTAACGGATCAGCACCAGGGCAAAACCGAAGGGCACGATCATCGCGATATGCGACAGGTGAATGCCGAACCGGTCCAGGTCCTCGGCTTCGATGCCGGCCTGGATCAGCGCCACCAGCCACTTGAAGCTGGCGACCATGAACAGCCCGGCATAGACCATGCAGCACAGGCAGGCGATGACCGCCAGCAGGCGCTGGGCCGGGCGCGAGGCGAGCTTGACCAGCGCATCCACCCCCAGGTGCCCGGCGGTGCGCACGCCGTAGGAAATGCCGAAGAAGATCAGCCAGCCGAACAGCATCTTGGTCAGCGCCACGCTCCAGACCATCTCCTGGGCCAGCTCCATGAGGAAGTCGCCGATGGCCAGGAACAGCGCGCTGCCGCCGGTCCAGGCGTCGCCGATGGCGTAGAACAGCGGATAGAGGTTGTTGAGCACCACGTAGACGAACGTCACCAGCGTCATGGCCGCCAACAGAAAGGCGATGAACGCTTCTTCAAAATGTTCCCAGAACCGCCTCAGCGTGTGCATTGAGGTTCTCCGCGAAAAGACCAGTGGAGTGCAGCCGGTAGCGGCTGCCGAGGACGGCCGCGGCGAGCGCCGCGGCCAGGGTGTACGTCGTTACTGCGGGTGGTTGGCGGCTTCGGCGGCCTGGATCAGGTCGGCGCCGATATCGCCCTCGAACTGCTTCCACACCGGGCGCATGGCCTCGCGCCACTCGTTACGCTGCCCGGGTGTCAGGGCCACGACTTCGCTGGTCTTGGCGTCGATGATCTTCTGCCGGGAAGTCTGGTTCAGCGCTTCGGCCTGCTTGTTCACCTCCACCGAAACCTCGGCCATGATCTGTTCCAGCTCGCCGCGCACATCCGCCGGCAGGCCGCTCCAGAACTTAGCGTTGGTGATCACCATGTAGTCGATCAGGCCGTGGTCGGTCTCGGTGAAGTACTTCTGCACCTCGTGGACTTTCTGGCTTTCATAGTTCGACCAGGTGTTCTCGGTGCCGTTGACCACGCCGGTCTGCAGGCCCTGGTAGACCTCGGCGAAACTCATCTTGCGCGGGTTGGCGCGCACCGCCTTGAACTGCTCCTCGAGCACGCTGGAGGCCTGCACGCGGAATTTCAGGCCACGGACGTCCTTGGGTTCCAGCAGTTTCTTGTTCGCCGACAGCTGCTTGAGGCCGTTGTGCCAATAGGCCAGGCCGAGGATGCCCTTGTCCTGCATCGCGGTCAGCAACTGCTTGCCCTGGGCCTGCTGGAAGCGATCGACGGCGGCCAGGTTGTCGAAGAGAAATGGCAGGTCGTAGATCTGGATCTGTTTGGTGTACTGCTCGAACTTGGCCAGGGACGGCGCCAGCAACTGCACGTCGCCCAGCAGCAGCGCCTCCATTTCCTTGCCGTCGCCGAACAGCGAGGAGTTCGGGTACACCTCGACCTTGACCCGGCCCGGCAGGCGTTCCTCGGCGAGTTTCTTGAACAGCAAGGCACCCTGGCCCTTGGGGGTGTTTTCCGCCACCACGTGGGCGAACTTGATGACGATAGGGTCGGCGGCCTGCGCGACAGCGGCGCCCAGCAATGCGGCGGCACAGAACAACGCCCGGAAGAGCTTGAACATGGACTTCACCTTCTTATTGTTGTGGTTGATTGCAGAGTGCCTAAGGGCACGCGTATTGAGAATTTCGAATTTTTGATACCCGCGTTCGGCCCGGCCGAACGCCACGCGCGCTACTGGCGATAGGCGTCTGAGTTTCCATCCCCCTACGACAGAATCAGCCCCGGCTCTGTCTCTTGCAGATTCCTCCTAACTCCTTGCACCGCCATTCCCGGTACGGTTTTCAGCACCCTCTTCGACCGAACCAGGACCCGCCATGGCCAGCAATGGACCCGGGCCGATGCCCAGCGTTTTACGACCCGTCTCCCCTAACGAGCGCCCTGCCGAACGCGCCGCCGAAACCGAGCAGCCCAGCTACGGCGAACAGCTCTGGGCGCAGTACGAGAAATATGCCAAGGAGCCTGCGCCGCCGCCCGAGAAGGTCCAGGTGGCGCTACGCATTGGCGTGTTCTTCGACGGCACCGGCAATAACGCCAGCAACTCGGCCATGGGGCAGTTGTGTGGGGCTCAGCACCCTATCGCCCCCCAGGATCTCGATGGCAGTTGCAAGCCGTATATGAGGGATCCGGAGAGTAGTTATGGGAATGATGTGAGCAATGTTAAGCGGTTGAGTGATTTGTACTTTTCCAACCGAAAAGTCGAAGGTGAAGAAATTCGAAAGCTAGCCTATCGATCAATCTACATCGATGGGATCGGCACGCAGGCAGGAGAAAAAGACAGTCTGATCACTTCAGGTACAGGGCGTGGCTACACAGGAATCTCTGGATGTGTGCAGAAAGCATTTGGTGCGGTCAAGCAGCGTATCGGTGAGGTCCTCGAAGAGAATCCCGAAATTGAAATCACCTCGTTGACTTTCGACGCTTTTGGCTTTAGCCGAGGTGCCGCAGCAGCCCGGCACTTTGCCAATGAGGTCGTCCGCTGGCTTGGCCCGCTTGAGCTGATTCTGCACGACCACTCCAAGGCCTTGAGCCCACGCTTCAACCGACAGTACGGCAACGATGTCGATATGGGCTTTATCGGTCTGTTCGACACCGTGCCGTCGGTTGCCGGGATGAGCAATCTGGGTAACGTGCGCAGCACCATTGCCCCAGGAATCAAACTGCACCTCGAGCGTCGCTACTTTCGCTCGGTGGTGCAACTGGTCGCGCGCGACGAGTACCGCGCCAACTTTGCCCTGAGCCGGGTCAAACCCGACCATGTGGAGATCACCCTGCCCGGCGCGCATTCGGATATCGGTGGCGGTTATCTGGATGAGGTGCAGGAGTGTGTCTTGGTCAGTCCGATGCAGGCACTGGAAGTCTCGATCACTACTGACGTGACTCAGACTTCGATTTACCGGGATGCACTCCAGGCAAGAACACGCTGGCTGGCACAAGGTTGGCCCGAGCAATGGCTGGAGATCGTCACACCAGAACCGCTGTTGCTACCGCAGGATTCACAGGACCGCCTCGGATTACGACAAAAGCGGGTGTATGTCGGCGTACAGCTCAAAAGGCCAATGAGCAACAAGCTGTCGAGGGTGTATCTGCGGGTCATGTATGAATTGGCTAAGCAGAACGGTGTGCGCTTCAAGGTGATTGACGAACAGGATCCGGATTACGCGATCCCGCAAGAGCTGCAAGCCCTCTGTGACAGATTTGTCGCCGGCGACTACAGTACGACGCCAACTGAGGAAACCATGCTCAAGCTGCGCTATATCCATCTCTCGGCCCACTGGAACCACCCGCTTGGCAAACAAAATGGCGGCAGCCTCAAAGTCGTCTATATCAATGCCCCCACGGTAGATGCCGTGCGCGTGCAACACCCTCACGTACCTGACTGGACGCTTTGGTAATGAGAGTACTCATCGCCCTACTGGGCGCACTGCTGTTGACTGGCTGTCAGGCCAGTGACCCGCTATCCGGAAAAAACGATCCCAAGGATCCCTGGTGGGAGCTTGGCTTTATCGAGCCGTTCTACATGGAGGTCTGGGTCGAAGACAGCGCCGTTGAAGATATCAACGGCAAGCTATTCCGTCGTACTGGGGGCGGTTCCGCAGCAGGTGGTGATATGGGTTACAACAAAGAGTGGGCCAGAGGATGGGGTGGAGGGGGTGGAGGTAGCGGTAAGTCGGTGGTTGGCGCTGACCTGCCCAAGCGTATTTTCGTACGCTGGCAATCTGTAGTAGAGCCACAGACCTATCGGGCATGGGTGGATATTCCGGAGGAGGCCCGAAAAATCATGACTACCTCGACTAACCGACGCTGCCCGAAAACCCCACACCAGACCGCCCGCTATATGGCATCGGTCTATCTGGGCCTGGCTCCGGGCGGCATCGTACAAGTCTGGGTCAGGGACGAATGCCATCACCCGGTCAAAGTCGCCCGCGCTCAGGGTGAGATCGAGCCACTGGGCCCCCACCTGGGCAAATCCAACGGTCACTATTACCCCCTTTCCGAAAACTCCAAACGCTACATAGAGCGATACGGCATCCCCTATGGCAGTTGGTAACGCACTCCTGCGCGCTGGCAGTCTTCAGGGGTTCAGCGCCAGCAAGCGCTGCGCCCGCAGCAACACCGGCGCGTCGACCATCTGCCCGTCGATCTGGTAGGCGCCGGCGCCATGGTGGCCGGCGTCCACTACCCGTTGTGCCCAGGCCAGGTCTGCGGCGCTGGGGGCCAGGGCCTGGTGGATCACCGGCACCTGTTTCGGGTGAATGCACAAGGCGCCGGCGAAACCCATTTCGTAGGCGTGGCGAATGGAACGGCGCAAGCCATCGGGATCGTCGATGGCCGGGTGCACGCCATCCAGCGGCGGCACCAGCCCTGCGGCGCGCGAATGCAGGATCAGCGCCAGCCGTGCCTGGTCCAGGGCGAACTGCGCAGGTGCCGAACCGCTGCAGAGGTTCAGGTCCAGGGCCAGGTCCAGGCCGCCGAAGGACAGGCGCTGCACCGCCGGCGCCCTGGCAATCTCGGCCAATGCCAAGAGCCCGCGGGCGCTTTCGATGATCGGCCAGACCCGTTTGCCGGTGGCCGCCACAGAGGCGATCTGGGCCGCGCTTTCGACCTTGGGCAGCAGAACGCCGGCGACCCCGGCGTGGCGCTTGCAGAACGCCAGGTCAGCCGCGTGTTCGGCATGTTCCGGGGCATTGACCCGCACCCACAGCCGGACCTGGGGCTGGCCGTCGAGGAACTGGCCGAGATTGTCCCGGGCCTGGCGCTTGAGCGGCTCCTCCACGGCGTCCTCGAAATCGACGATCACCGCATCGGCGCCGCTGGCCAGGGCCTTGCTGAAACGCTCGGGACGACTGCCCGGCACGAACAGGGCAGAACGAACAATCGGGTTTGGCATGGTGAACTCCTTGTGAGTGATGCCAGGTCCGCAGACCGGGTGGCCAGGGCTTTGGCGAAGCCCACTGGCCCGCGAAAAATCTCAAGATCGCTGCATATTTCCAGGGCCTCATCGCCAGCAAACTTGGCTCCTACAAGGACCGCGTCAGCCAGCAGACCTGTGCCCTACCGCTTCTGTAGGAACGAGGCTTGCCCGCGATAAGCCCGCAAGGTCGAGGCAAACCTCAAAGCCGGCTGGCTTCAGATCACGCCCTGGGCTCGCAGTTGGTCGATGGCTGCGCTGGACAGCCCCAGTTCGGCGAGGATCGCTGCGCTGTGTTGGCCCAGCGCCGGGACGCCGTCCATGCGCGGCGCGAACGCGGCGTTGCGCGCCGGCGGCAGCAGCGCCGGCAACTTGCCGGCCGGGCTGTCGACCTCGCGCCAACCGTCGCGCGCCTGCAATTGCGGGTGCAGCCACACGCCCTGCATGTCGTTGACCCGGGCGCTGGCGATCTGCGCCTGCTCCAGTCGGGCGATCACCTCCTCCACCGTCAGCCGGGAAAAACTGTCGACGATGATCTGCCGCAGCGCGTCGCGATTGGCCGAGCGCTTGAAGTTCGCCGCAAAACGCTCGTCACCGGCCAATGCGGGCAGCAACAGCACCTTGTCGCAGAACGCCGCCCATTCGCGCTCGTTCTGCAGCCCCAGCATTACCGTGCCGCCATCTCCCGCCGGGAACGGCCCGTAGGGGTAGATGGTCGAGTGCGCCGCGCCGGCCCGGGGCGGTGGCGGCGCGCCGTCGAAGGCGTAGTACATCGGGTAGCCCATCCACTCCACCAGGCTTTCCAGCATGCTCACGTCGATGCGGCTGCCCTGCCCGGTCCTGCCGCGCAGCAACAGCGCCGAGAGGATGCCGCTGTAGGCGTACATGCCGGCGGCGATGTCGGCGATGGAGCAGCCGGCCTTGGCCAGTTGCTCCTCCCCCGGGCCGCCGGTCACCGACAGAAAGCCGCCCTCGCTCTGGATCAGCAGGTCATAGGCCTTTTTCTTTTCATAAGGGCCGCCCTCGCCGTAACCGGAAATGTCGCAGACGATCAGTTGCGGAAAGCGCTCATGCAATGCCTCGAAGGACAGGCCCATGCGCGTCGCCGCCCCCGGTGCGAGGTTCTGCACCAGCACATCCGCCTGCCCCAGCAGGCTTTCGAGAATGTCGCCGGACTCGTCCTGCTTGAGGTCCAGGGTCAGGCTTTCCTTGGAGCGGTTGGTCCAGACGAAATGCGAAGCCAGGCCACGCACGCGCTCGTCGTAGCCCCGGGCGAAATCGCCGCTGCCGGGGCGCTCGACCTTGATTACCCGGGCGCCCAGGTCGGCCAACTGACGGGTGCAGAACGGCGCGGCGATGGCGTGCTCCAGGCTGACCACGGTGATGCCGTCCAGCGGCCGGGGGTGTGCGGTATTGAGTGTCATAAGGCGTCCTCGGAGCTGGCTCAGAGCAATTCATTCAATTGCGCGGTCTCGCGCAGGTTCCACACCTGCCGGATCAGGGCTGCGCCCTGCTGCGGTGCGCGCGCGCCGGAAAACTGCAACAGGCGCTGGAACTTGTCCGCCAGCTCCGCCCGCGACAGGCCGTTGCCCGGGTCGCCCTTGGGCTCGTCGATGGCACCGTGCAAGGTGCGGCCGTCGTCGGAGACGACCGTCACCCGCCCCAGCCAGCGCTGCGGATAGGCGCGGTCCACCTCGGAGTCGAGGCGCATCGACACCTTGTCGCGAAACGCCGCCACCGCGGGATCGTTCAGCGCCCGCTCATGGAATTCCGGCAACCCGGCCCGGCCGTGCACGGCGATCAATCCGAGCACGGTGCCCATGGAGAACTTGGCCTGGTGCACCGTGCGCGGCACATCCACCCGCCCCAGCACATCGATGGCGCCCTGATGCACATGAGTCTCGACGCTGACGATCTGCCGGTGGTCGAGCCCTTCGCGCTGCATCAGCGCCAGCAAGGCATCGGCGGCCGGATGGGTATGGCGGCAGGAGGCATGGAACTTGAACGAGGTTTCCAGCAGCGCCCAACGGCTGCCGAGGCGATCGGACAGCTTGCCCGGCTCGGCGTCCCAGGACATGCCCGCGGCCATGCCCTGCTCGCCCTCGAGAATATTGCGCGCGCCGGTCAGCCCGTCGCGGGTCAGGTACGCCGCCAGCAAGCCGTCGGCGGCGGCCTTGGCGGTGTGCAACTGCTTGGAATCCGCGGCATCGCGCAGGAACTCCCAGAGCCCGGCGGCCTGGGTGCCGGCAGTGCCCAGCAGGTTGATGAACTGTTCCTGGTCGAAGTCCATCAGCTTGCCCACCGCCACGGCCGCGGCCAGGGTGCCGACGGTGGCCGTGGTATGGAAGATCCGGTAATGGGACCGGCCCATGAACTCGCCGATGCGAATCCCCGCCTCATAGCCGGCCACCGCCGCCAGCAGCAGCTCGCGGCCGGATTTGCCCAGGTCCTGGGCGGCGGCCAGCGCAGCGGGAAACACCACGGTCGCCGGGTGCAGCACCGAGCTGTTGTGCAGGTCGTCCTGCTCCACCAGATGGGACGACGCGGCGTTCACCAGCGCGGCGAAATACGCCGAGCTGCCGCGACCGTTGACCAGGATTCGCGCCGGGCCGTCGGCCGGGCCCATCCGCTGCGCATAACGCTCGAACAGCGGGATCGGATGCGCGCCCTGGCTGGCCAGCGCCGAGCCGAGCCAGTCGAGGAACAGTTCTTCGGTGCGCGCCAGCACGCTGTCGGGCAGCTGCGGGTAACTCAGGCCGGCAAGGAACCCGGCCAGGGCTTGGGTATGGCTCATGTTCGGTTCCTCAGAAGCTGCGCGGCAGTTCGAGCAGGTGCTCGGCGACGTAGGACAGGATCAGGTTGGTGGAGATCGGCGCCACCTGGTACAGCCGGGTCTCGCGGAATTTGCGCTCGACGTCGTATTCGCAGGCGAACCCGAACCCGCCGTGGGTCTGCAGGCAGGCGTTGGCCGCTTCCCACGAGGCCTTGGCCGCCAGGTACTTGGCCATGTTGGCGCTGGCCCCGGCATTGGCGCCGCTGTCGTATTCCTCACAGGCGCGCCAGCGCATCAGGTCGGCGGCCTCGATCTCGACATGGGCTTCGGCGATGGGGAACTGCACGCCCTGGTTCTGCCCGATGGGCCGGCCGAACACCACGCGGTCGCGGGCGTACTGGCTGGCCTTGTCGATAAACCAGCGGCCGTCGCCGATGCACTCGGCGGCGATCAGGGTGCGCTCGGCGTTGAGGCCGTCGAGGATGTACTTGAAACCCTTGCCCTCCTCGCCGATCAGGCTGGCGGCGGGGATTTCCAGGTTGTCGAAGAACAGCTCGTTGGTCTCGTGGTTGACCATGTTGGCGATCGGCTGCACGGTCAGGCCGTTGCCGATCGCCTCGCGCAGGTCCACCAGGAAGATCGACATGCCTTCGGACTTCTTCTGCACCTCGGCCAGCGGCGTGGTGCGCGCCAGCAGGATCATCAGGTCGGAATGCTGGATACGCGAGATCCACACCTTCTGCCCGTTGATCAGGTACTTGTCGCCATGCTTGATCGCGGTGGTCTTGATCTTGGTGGTGTCGGTGCCGGTGGTGGGCTCGGTCACGCCCATCGATTGCAGGCGCAGTTCGCCGCTGGCGAGTTTCGGCAGGTAGAAGCGCTTCTGCGTCTCGCTGCCGTGCCGCAGCAGGGTGAACATGTTGTACATCTGCCCGTGCACGGTGCCGGAGTTGCCGCCGCAGCGGTTCACCTCTTCAAGGATCACCGAGGCTTCGGCCAGGCCCAGGCCGGAGCCGCCGTATTCGGTCGGGATCATCGCCGCCAGCCAGCCGGCGTCGGTCAGGGCTTTGACGAAACGTTCCGGAAAGCCTTTTTCTTCGTCGATCCGGCGCCAGTAGGTGGCATCGAACTCGGCGCACAGGGCACGCACGCCCTCACGGATGGCATTCAATTCTTCATTGTGGTTGGGGTTCATCGAACGGCGCTCCGCCTGTGATTATTGGGGGATGGGGTCGAACAGCGCTTCGCCCTGCTGGGCCAGGCCCTGGGCGTTGCCGGCCCAGAGCTGGGCCACGCCCGGGCGGACGATGCGCCCACCGACCTCGAACGGTTGCGGCGCGATCAAGGGCCGCACGCCGCGATAGGCAAACCGCCGCAACCGGGCCTGCGGATGGGCGCGGCAGAACGCTCGCAGGCTGAGGGTGGCGATCAGCGGGCCGTGCACCACCAGCCCCGAGTAACCTTCGTTCCGGGTGACATAGGGGAAGTCGTAATGGATGCGATGGCCGTTGAAGGTCACGGCGCTATAACGGAACAGCAGGGTCGCGCTGGGCTCGACGGTTTCGCGCCAGTCGCCCCGGGGCAACGCCTCGCCACTGCTCGACTTGGGCGGGGTCGGCTCGCGGTAGACGATGTCCTGTTCCTCGCGAATCGCCAGGCGGCCGTCCTGGGAATACTCATGGCGCACCGTGACGAACAGCAGCGCGCCGGTGCGCCCGGCCTTCTCCTCGACCTGGCTGACAGTCGACACGCAGTCCGCCTCGAAACCGGCGCGCAACGGCTCGAAGAACTCCACCCGGCCACCGGCCCACATGCGGTTGCGGTTGGCCGCCGGCGGCAGGAAGCCGCCCCGGGCCGGGTGGCCGTCTTCGCCCAGCGCGCTTTCGGCCAGGGGCTCCTGGAAAAAGCACCAGTGCCACAGCGGCGGCAAGGGCTCGCCATGGGCCGGCGCGGGTTCGCCAAAGGTCGCGGCGATACGCTTGAGCAGGTTACGGCTGAGCTGGTCGTGGGCTTGCAGGCTGCGGCCTGTCCAGGCGCTGGGGTCGGTCACGCTCATCGGGTCGGGTCCTTGCGGTGGTGATGGACCCGATCATGCAAGCCGCCGCGCGTTCCGAGAATTTGCATTTCAATAAACCGGCGTTCGGTTATGCTGAACGCCGCCTCATCCAACGCCGCTTCACCCCAGGAGTCCGCCCATGCATTTCGATCTGGCCGACCTGCGCCTGTTCATCCATATCGCCGAATCGCCGAGCCTGACCCAGGGCGCCCGGCGCGCCTTCCTCTCGCCGGCGGCGGCCAGCGCACGGATCAAGGCCCTGGAAAGCCAGCTCGAGACCCGCCTGCTGTACCGCGACAGCCGCGGCGTCGAAGTCACCCCGGCGGGCGAGCGCCTGTTGCAGCATGCGCGGCTGATCATGCGCCAGGTGGATTACCTGAAAAGCGAGTTCACCCAGTACGGCGGCGATTCCACCGGGCATATGCGGATCTTCGCCAACACCACGGCGGTGACCGAATTCCTTCCGGAGATACTCGCCGGCTTCCTGTCGCAACGCCCGGGGGTCACGGTGGACCTGCAGGAGCGCCTGTCCCGGGACATCGTGCGCGGCGTGCTCGACGGCACCGCCGACCTGGGCATCATCGCCGGCCCGGTGGAAGCCAGCGGCCTGCAGGTCCTGCATTTCAGCACCGACCACCTGGTGCTGATCCTGCCGGTCGGCCACCCGCTGGCGACCCAACAGGCGGTCACCCTCGAACAGACCCTGGCCTACCAGCACATCGGCCTGCACGAAGGCAGTACCCTGCTGAGCTTTCTGCGCGAGCACGTGGAGCGCACCGGCAAGCAACTGTCGCTGCGGATCCAGGTGTCGAGCTTCGAAGCGATTTGCCGCATGGTCGAGGCCGGCGTGGGCATTGGCATCATTCCCGAGTCGGCCGCCATCCGTCACAGCCGCACCATGCAACTGGTGACGGTGAAACTCGACGAGGCCTGGGCCGTGCGCGAACGCAGCATCATCGTCCGCGAACTGGAGGCCCTGCCCGGCACCGTGCGGGCGCTGATCGCGACCCTGATGCCCGAGCCCGCCCCGCCTTCCCTGCGCTGATCGCCCCGATGCCAGCCAGCCGTCTGGCGCCAAACCCGCTCCGACACCGACAGCCGTTGACCTGAATCAAACGCCGGGCGCCAGACAGGTGTAGATGTTCAGGCAATCTTCTGCCCCTCTACGGAGAGTCACCCATGACCAGCACCGCCATCCACATGCCCGACCTGGCCGCCTTCGCCCAGCAGAAAGGCGAACACTGGATCGACACCCTCAACGACGGCAGCCCGGTACTGATCCGGCCGTTGCGGGCCGAGGACCGCGAGCGGGAAAGGGCCTTTATCGAGGACCTTTCGCCACTCACCCGGCACCATCGGTTTCTCGGGGAAGTGAAGGAAGTGGGCGACGCCCTGCTCGCCCAGTTGATGGACGTCGATGGCACCCGGCGCGTGGCCTATGTGGCCCTGGTGCATGACAATGGGGCGCTGCGGGAAATCGGCATCAGCCGCTACGCCATGATCGACACGGATCCCCACACCTGCGAATTCGCCGTCACCGTGGCCGACGACTGGCAGCCCAAGGGCCTGGGCGCCCTGCTTATGCAGCACCTGATCGCCCGGGCCCGGGACCTGGGGTTCAAGCAGATGTACTCCCTGGATTGCCCGGCCAACCACCGCATGCGCGAACTGGCCGTGACCCTTGGCTTCGCCCGGACCATCGACCCGGACGACGCGACCCAGGTCCGCTACAGCCTGGCGCTGTAGACCGGCCTCAGCGCGCCGCGCCGCCGCATTGCCCGCAGAACCGCGCACCGGCGGCCAGCGCACTGCCGCACTGGCCGCACGCGGCGGGCTGCAACGAAGTCCCGCACTGCTGGCAGAACCGCGCCTTGGGCGCATTGTTCACCCCGCAGTCCGGGCAAGGCTGGCCGGCCGCGGGTGGCGCGCCGCCACCGGAACGCTGCCCGTGCCCGCCGCCATGCCCGTTCCCGTGGCGCCCGCCCTGATAACCGCCATGCCCGCGACCATGATGACCGCCCAACAGACGTTCGAAAAAGCTCATGTCGATCACTCCTGGTTGAGATGATCGCCAGTAAAAAGCCTGAAGTAGCTACAGAGTCAACCCAGCGCTGACACCGGTTCATGGCGAACAACGACTAGGCTTTGGTTCATCGCCCACGAAGCGTCGGAGGTCATCATGCAACTCGAAGGTTCCTGCCACTGCGGCGCCGTCCACTTCAGCCTGACCAGCGCCCATCCCTACCCTTACCAACGCTGCTACTGCTCGATCTGTCGCAAGACCCAGGGCGGTGGCGGTTATGCGATCAACCTCGGGGGCGACGCCGCCAGCCTGAAGGTCCGTGGGCGCCAGCACATCACCGTCTACCACGCGCGGATCAAGGCCGACGGGGCCAAACGCGCCCGGCGCAGCAGCGCCGAACGGCACTTCTGCAGCCTCTGCGGCTCCGGATTGTGGCTGTTCAGCCCCGAGTGGCCGGAGTTGATCCATCCCTTCGCCTCGGCCATCGACACGCCCTTGCCGATCCCCCCGGAACACACCCACCTGATGCTCGACTCCCGGGCCTCCTGGGTCGAGATCGACTGGCATCCCCACGACCTGCAATTCGCCCACTACCCCGAGGAGTCAATCGCTCAATGGCATGAACGCCTCGACCTGCAACGCTGAGCGCGGGGCCATTCACAGTCTTTGACAGTTTTCCGACAAAGCTGCCAAAGATTGCCCGTGCCGCCCGCCCTAGCATGAGCGCTTCCATTTCTCCACGGGGGCCTCATGTCGGGCAGGTTCTGCAGTCTTCTCCTGGGCATGCTGCTCGGCAGTTTCAGCTGCCAGGGCACGCCGCCAGCCGCCATCGTGCCGCCCCCTGAAACTGCCCTGCGGGCCAAGGCCGAAGCGATCGCCCCCCTCCCCGCCACCGCTCCGGTGCGCAAGGCCGCGAGCCGCCCTCGCGACGGCCTTGGCAGTTCCTATGCGAGAAGTGGCGACCCTTCCCATACCCTGCTGAGTTTCTGATACCCATGAACCCTCTGAGCAAACCCAGAACCTGGTACCTGTCCCTGAGCTCACTGTGCCTGCTGGCACCCGGCGCCCAGGCCGAAGACTGGCACTACAGCCTGCAACTCGGCGCCGCCAGCATCCCGCGCTACAGCGGCAGCGACGAACGCACCCTGGCGCCTGTGCTGGGCGGCGCGATCAGCAGTCCCTACGGGGCCTTTCTCAACACGGAACAGGGCCTGGGCTGGCAGGGCGAATGGGGCAACCTGGCGTTCAGCACCTGGGTCGGCCCCAGCGAAACCCGCAAGGACCGCAAGACCGGCTACAAGGGCTCCGACCGCCTCAACGGCATGGGCTCGATCAAGTCCCGGGCCCAGGTGGGCGCCAACCTCAGCTACACCCTGGGCGCGGTGGTGATTGGCGCGACGGTGGAGCACGCATTCAAGAAGAACGACGACCCGGACACCGGCTCGGCCTACAACCGCCTGGAATTGAACATCGCCACCACACTCTACAAGGGCGACTACGGCAGCCTGGACGGCAGCCTCAACAGCCGCTTCGGCGACGGCGACTATATGCAGACCTGGTATGGCGTCAGCCGCCACCAGGCGGCCAACAGCCGCTTCAGCGCCTACCACGCCAAGGGCGGCATGCTCAGCCAGGGCGGCGACCTCACCTGGAGCCTGCCGCTCAATGCCAACACCAGCCTCTCCACCGTGCTGGCCGTGGATTACCTCGGCAAGGAAGCCGGTGACAGCCCGATCGTCGACAAGCGCCTGCAGACATCGCTGGCGGCGACCCTCGAATACAGCTTCTAAACGGTAGCGGCCGCTCCGACGTCATCGCGGGCAAGCCTCGCTCTTGCAGGAGCGAGGCTTGCCCGCGAAAAACGGCCGCGACACCGCGTTATTCGGGACGGGCCCAGGTCATGCGGAACGACGCCCCGCCCCACTGCGAATCCGTCACTTCGACCTGCCCACCATGGGACTGCGACACCCGCCGCACCAGCGCCAGGCCAAGGCCGAAACCGCCGGTGCGGCGGTCGCGGCTGGCATCCAGGCGCGAGAACGGTTCGAAGATCTTCTTGCGCCCCTCCACTGGCACCCCCGGGCCATCGTCGTTGACCTGGACTTCATAACCCTGCCCGACCTGCCTCAGGGACACCTCGACACGCCGCTCGGCGTATCGAATGGCATTGCGCAGCAGGTTGATCAGCGCCCGCGCCATGAACCGCGGCTCGATGCTGATGTGCTCGACCTCGCAGGCCTGGATCGCGATCTGCACCCCCGCCGCATCCGCCTCCAGGGCCACACTGCCGACCACGCTGTCCAGCCAGTTGCGGGCCTGGATGTCCTCGCGGTGGATCACCGTGGCGCCGCGCTCCAGGCTGGCATAGGTCAGCAGCTCGGACACCATCTCCTCCAGCTCGCCCAGGTCGGCGTACATGTCGGCGATCAGCTCGCGGTTCTGTTTCGGATCGGGTTGCTGGCGCAGCTGATCGAGCTCGAACGACAGCCGGGCGATGGGCGTGCGCAGCTCGTGGGACACCGCGTTGGTCAGCTCGCGCTGATTGGCGATCAGGCCTTCGATACGACTGGCCATGCGGTTGAAGTGTTCGGCCAGCTCGCGAATGTTCGAGCGCCGCGACAGGTGCAGGCGCGCGCTCAGGTCGTTGTCGCCGAAACGTTCGGCCGCCAGCCGCAGCCGCTCCAGGTCGCGCCAGTGTGGGCGCACCCAGAAAAACAGGACCAGCCCCACCATCGTACCGAGCGAGACATAAGCGGCGATGGTATAGAACCGGGTCAGCGAGGGCTCCTCGGGCAGCCTGATGCTCAGCAATTGCGGCCCCTGGTCGATGCTGGCGATGAACTGGGTGAAGTCTTCCCGTACCACCAGTTGGTTGGAGGCGAGCAGCGCCTGCTCACGGTCGCTCAAATCCAAGGCTCCAGCATCCAGCAGGAGCAACTGCAGGCCATAGTGCGGTTGCAGCGCCTGCAACTGCCGCTCGCGTTCGGCGCTGTCGAGCGGCCGCAGCTGCTCCACCAGGCTGTAGGCCGGCCCGCGCACCGCATCGCGGTTGTAGTCTTCCAGCGGGTCTTTGAGGATGGCCGTGAAAATGTGATCGACCGCGGTGATCGCCCCGGCAAACCCCATGGCCAGGACAACGTACAAGCCCAGGAACAGACGCAGCATCTACAGCTCCCAGGCGAACGGATTGAACAGGTAGCCCTTGCCCCAGATGGTCTTGATGCACACCGGCTCGCGAGGGTTGTCGTGGAGCTTGCCGCGCAGCTTGCTGATATAGACATCGACGCTGCGGTTGAGGCCGTCGAAGGCGATGCCGCGCATCCGGTTGAGGATGTCGTCGCGGGAGAGGATCTTGCCCGCCGAGCTCGCCAGCAGCCACAGCAGCTCGAATTCCATGGTGGTCAGTTCGATCAGCTCGCCGCCCAGGCGCACTTCCCGGCAACTGCGGTCGATGGCCAGGGTGCCGAACTCCAGCGCGCCGCGCACCACCGGCTCCGGCAACTGACGCCGCTGCAGGGCGCGCAGGCGGGCCAGCAACACCGGCGGCTTGATCGGTTTGATGACGTAATCGTCGGCGCCGGACTCCAGGCCCAGGATATGGTCCAGGTCGTCTTCCTTGGCGGTGAGGATGACGATGGGGGTGTCCGACACACTGCGGATTTCCCGACACACATGCAGCCCGCTCTGGCCCGGCAGCATCAGGTCGAGCACGACGATTTTCGGCTTGAATTCGAGAAAGGCCGCCAGCGCCACATCGCCGCGATGCACCGCCAGGACCTCGAAACCGTGTTGCGACAGGAAGTGGGCGATCAGCCCGGCGAGCTTCTCGTCGTCTTCCACCAGCAATACTTTGCCAAGTCCCGGGTTATCCATACACACCAGTCTGAGAACGCACAATTTGAGTGCGCGCATTATAGGCGGCATCGGATAAATCTGAGAGCCGGGCACAACGCAAAAACCGGCTCGAACGGCCGGTTTTCAGCGATGTTTCATACTTTTAAGAGTTTTTTACAATTTGCCTGTAGTTTTCGACAGACAGCCTCTCAATAGCCTTACGCAGCAGGCACGCCGCTGTGGAAGCGGAACTCCACGTCCGGCGACTCGATCAGCTCGCGCTCGGCGGCGCGCACTTTTTCGATCACCTGGGCGATGTCCTTGGCGTCGCCGTACTGATAGGCCAGCTTCAGGTAACCCTGGAAGTGCCGGGCCTCGCTTTTCAGCAAGCCGAAGTAGAACTTGCCCAGCTCTTCGTCCAGATGCGGCACCAGCGCCTCGAAACGCTCGCAACTGCGGGCCTCGATAAAGGCACCGACCACCAGGGTATCCACCAGCTTCACCGGCTCGTGGCTGCGCACCACCTTGCGCAGGCCCGAGGCATAGCGCCCGGCCGACAGCTGGCGCAGCTCGATCTTGCGCCGCTTCATCAGGCGCATGACCTGTTCGTGATGCACCAGCTCTTCCCGGGCCAGGCGCGACATCATGTTGATCAGGTCGATATGGGAGTGGTACTTGGCGATCAGGCTCAGGGCCGTGCTGGCCGCCTTGAACTCGCAGTTCTTGTGGTCGATCAGCAGGGTTTCCTGATCCGCCAGGGCCGCCCGGACCCAGGCATCCGGCGTGCGGCAGCCGAGGAAGTCGTGGATTTCCGGCAGGTTCATGGCTGCCCTCCCGCTACGGCGGCGGGTGCGCAAGACAGGACGCGGGCGACTACAGGGATCGATAACATGGGGCTCACGGCATAAAGGGTTCACGGCGAAGGGCGCCGATTATACCGGCCGCGCCGCAGACCACCAGCCGCGGCGCTTGATATGCATCAACATCCGCGCCGACGCGCAGCAACTATAGTTGTGCAACACAGCCTTCATCCCTCTCTGGAGATCCCGACCATGCAAGCCATCCGCAGCATCCTGGTGGTCATCGAGCCCGAGCATTCCGAAAGTCTGGCGCTCAAGCGCGCCAAGCTGATCGCCGGGGTGACCCAGGCCCATCTGCACCTGCTGGTGTGCGACAAGAAGCATGAGCATTCGGCCCTGCTGAGCGTGCTCAAGGCCAGCCTGCTGAGCGAAGGCTACAGCGTGACCACCGAGCAGGCCTGGAACGACAGCCTGCACGGCACCATCATCGACGTGCAGCAGGCCGAAGGCTGTGGCCTGGTGATCAAGCAGCACTTCGCCGACAACCCGCTGAAGAAAGCCCTGCTCACCCCCGCCGACTGGAAACTGTTGCGCTACTGCCCAAGCCCGGTGCTGCTGGTGAAGACCGCCAAGCCCTGGACCGGCGGAGTGATCCTGGCGGCCATCGACGTCGGCAACAGCGACGGCGAGCACCGCACCCTGCACGCCACCATCGTCGACCACGGCTTCGACATCGCCAGCCTGGCCAAGGCCCAACTGCATGTGATCAGCGCCCACCCGTCGCCGATGCTGTCGGCGTCCGACCCGGTGTTCCAGCTCAAGGAAACCATCGAGGCACGCTACCGCGATCAGTGCAAGGCGTTCCAGGCCGAGTTCGATATCGACGATAGCCACCTGCATATAGAAGAAGGCCCGGCGGACGTGCTGATCCCCCACACCGCCCATGAACTGGAAGCGGCGCTGACCATCATCGGCACCGTGGCGCGCACCGGGATCTCCGGCGCGCTGATCGGCAATACCGCGGAAGTGGTGCTCGATGCCCTGGAAAGCGACGTGCTGGTGCTCAAGCCGCAGGAGATCATGGACCACCTGGAAGAGGTGGCGGCCAAGCATTGATCGAATGATGAGTTGATAGACAGGACGCCATCGCGGGCAATCCTCGCTGTCTGTAGGAGCGAGGCTTGCCCGCGATGCTCTTAAGGCTCAGCCGCCCATGGCATCCTTGAGAAACCCCGGTGCGATATAGCGCTGGTAGTGAGCCTCCGACAGGAGGAAAAACTCCCGATCGATGGCATCGCGCAACTCCGGCAGCTCCCAGTCGCGGAACTCCGGCAGCAACACCATCCCATAGGCTTCCAGCTGGTTGATGACCCGCGCGCCCCGGGCGATCAACTGATAGGCCCAGCAATATTCCGACTGGTGCGGCACGAAGCGGATCTTGCGCTGCTCCAGCTGCTCGCGCAGGCGCCCTGGATCGAAGACTTCCAGCTTGGCGGCCATCACCTGCACCAGCAGTTGCTCCAGACGCAGCCACACCGCCTGCTTTTCTTCCTCGTTGTAGCCGTTCCAGTGGACCACTTCGTGATGGAAGCGCTTGCAGCCACGGCACACCAGGTCACCGTAGACAGTGGAGCAGAGGCCGACGCAGGGGGTCTTGATCGTCTGATTGGGCATAAATAGGCAATACATGGCAAAAGCGAAACAGGCCGGCATGTTAGCCCTTTGTCTAAGATTCATCACCCCTCAAACTTCAGGGTCGAACTTACCTTTAATTTTTTTTTGCCGTAGAATCAGCCAGCCTTTTTAGGCGCCAATGTCCGTCAAGAAGCTGTTTTCAAAGCGTCACGAGCACAGTCGTTCCTTCAGAGCGGTGTTGGCGATGGGTCTTTCCAGCGGGGAAAGCCCAGCGCCAACCCTCATCAGCTCCCGTTCTGCAGGCGTAAAACTTTGAAAGCAGCTTCTGTAAGGAATTGTCGGTAATTCTGGCCAAGCGACCCACAACGTCACGCGGCGCATGAGTACGACAATTTCGGGATGAGCGTCCCGGACACCCATTTGGGACCACTGATGAGGGTAATACTGTGCTTGAAGCCTACCGCAAACATATCGAAGAGCGTGCAGCACTGGGTATCGTTCCCCAGCCGCTAAACGCCGAACAAACTGCAGGCCTGGTCGAGCTGCTGAAGAATCCCCCCGCTGGCGAAGAAGCCTTCCTCGTTGACCTGATCACCAACCGCGTTCCACCAGGAGTCGACGAAGCCGCCTACGTCAAGGCCGGTTTCCTCTCCGCCATCGCCAAGGGCGAAGCCACTTCCCCACTGATCGACAAGAAACGCGCCGTCGAACTGCTGGGCACCATGCAGGGCGGCTACAACATCGCCACCATGGTCGAGCTGCTGGACAGCACCGAGCTGGCCGCAGTCGCCGCCGAACAGCTCAAGCACACCCTGCTGATGTTCGATGCCTTCCATGACGTTGCGGAAAAAGCCAAGGCGGGCAATGTCCACGCCAAGGGCGTGCTGGAATCCTGGGCCGCCGGCGAGTGGTTCACCAACAAGCCAGCCATCGCCGACAAGTACAGCCTGACCGTGTTCAAGGTCCCTGGCGAAACCAACACCGACGACCTGTCCCCTGCCCCGGACGCCTGGTCGCGCCCTGACATCCCGCTGCACGCCCTGGCCATGCTGAAAATGGCCCGCGACGGCATCGTCCCTGAGCAACAAGGCGCCATCGGCCCGCTCAAGCAGATCGAAGAAGTCAAGGCCAAGGGTTTCCCGGTGGCCTACGTCGGTGACGTGGTCGGTACCGGTTCTTCCCGTAAGTCCGCGACCAACTCGGTGCTGTGGTTCTTCGGCGACGACATCCCTTACGTGCCGAACAAGCGCGCCGGCGGCTTCTGCTTCGGCTCGAAAATCGCCCCGATCTTCTACAACACCATGGAAGACGCCGGCGCCCTGCCGATCGAGTTCGACGTCTCGAACCTGAACATGGGCGACGTGATCGACGTTTACCCGCACGCTGGCAAAGTCTGCAAGCACGGCAGCGACGACGTCATCACCACCTTCGAACTGAAGACTCCGGTGCTGCTCGACGAAGTCCGCGCTGGCGGCCGTATCCCGCTGATCGTCGGCCGTGGCCTGACCGAGAAAGCCCGTGCCGAGCTGGGCCTGGGCCCAACCGACCTGTTCAAGCTGCCTGAAGCGCCTGTCGACACCGGCAAGGGCTACACCCTGGCACAGAAGATGGTCGGCAAGGCCTGCGGCCTGGCCAAAGGCAAAGGCGTGCGCCCTGGCACCTACTGCGAACCGAAGATGACCACCGTCGGCTCCCAGGACACCACTGGCCCGATGACCCGTGACGAGCTGAAAGACCTGGCGTGCCTGGGCTTCTCCGCTGACCTGGTGATGCAGTCGTTCTGCCACACCGCGGCTTATCCGAAGCCGATCGACGTCACCACCCACCACACCCTGCCTGACTTCATCATGACCCGTGGCGGCGTTTCGCTGCGTCCGGGCGACGGCATCATCCACTCGTGGCTGAACCGCATGCTGCTGCCAGACACCGTGGGCACCGGTGGCGACTCCCACACCCGTTTCCCGATGGGCATCTCGTTCCCGGCCGGTTCCGGCCTGGTGGCCTTCGCCGCCGCCACTGGCGTCATGCCGCTGGACATGCCGGAATCGATCCTGGTCCGCTTCAAGGGCAAGCTGCAACCTGGCATCACCCTGCGTGACCTGGTTCATGCCATCCCTTACTACGCGATCCAGAAAGGCCTGCTGACCGTCGAGAAGAAAGGCAAGAAAAACGCCTTCTCCGGCCGCATCCTGGAAATCGAAGGCCTGGACGAGCTGACCGTTGAACAAGCGTTCGAACTGTCCGACGCCTCCGCCGAGCGTTCCGCCGCCGGTTGCACCATCAAGCTGCCGGAAAAGGCCATCGCCGAGTACCTGCAATCGAACATCACCCTGCTGCGCTGGATGATCGGCGAAGGCTACGGCGATGCTCGCACCATGGAGCGTCGTGCCCAGGCGATGGAAGCCTGGCTGGCCAACCCTGAGCTGATGGAAGCCGACAAGGACGCCGAGTACGCCGAAGTCATCGAGATCGACCTGGCCGACATCAAGGAGCCTGTGCTCTGCGCGCCGAACGACCCGGACGACGCTCGTCTGCTCTCCAGCGTGGCTGGCGAGAAGATCAACGAAGTGTTCATCGGTTCCTTATAGACGATTTTAAGGCTGCCGCCGTCCCGTTTGCCCAGC